>JAVBRE010000020.1:0-23461 GCA_031548325.1 Desulfovibrionaceae bacterium | reverse complement strand
AGGCCTTCGCCGTTCTCGTCCGGGGCGGTGATGTGAAAGGCGTCGGAAGCCGCGCCAAAGCCCACGATTTCCGCATAAATGTTCGCGCCGCGTTTTTGCGCGCTCTCCAGGCTTTCCACAAAAAAGATGCCGCAGCCCTCGCCCATAACAAACCCGTCGCGGTCTTTGTCAAAGGGGCGCGAAGCCTTTTCGGGCTCGTCGTTGCGGGTGGAAAGGGCTTTCAGGGCCGTAAAGCCCGACACGCCCATAGCCGTGATAGTGGCTTCGACCCCGCCGGAAATAAGCGCGTCGCAACGGCCCATCACGATTTCGGTGTAGGCGTGGCCGATGGCGTGCAGGCCCGAAGAGCAGGCGCTGGTCATGACCACGTTGGTGCCTTTCAACCCGGTCAGAATGGAAATCTGGCCCGGCGCCATATTGGATATGAGCATGGGGATGAAGAAAGGAGAAACCTTGTTCGGTCCGGCTTCCATCAGGCGGGTGTGAAAGGCCTCGATAGTGTTCAGGCCCCCCAGGCCCACGCCCAGCATGACGCCCACGCGGTGCGCGTTCTCTTCGGTCACCGTGAAACCGGAATCTTTCAGCGCGGCAAGACCGCCGGCAACGCCGATTTGCACGAAGCGGTCCATGCGTTTGGCCAGTTTCGCGGAAATTCCGTAGTGTTCAGGGTCAAAATTTTTAACTTCGCCCGCGATGCGGGTGGTAAACTCCGAGGCGTCAAAATGGGTGATGGGTCCGATGCCGGATTTGCCGGCGATCAGGGCTTCCCAGCTTGCGGCAGCGTCGCCGCCCAGAGGGGTGATTGCGGAAAGTCCGGTGATAACGACTCGTTTTTTGCTCATGGTGGTCCTCTGGTGGGCTTTCGCGGCGCTCGCACGGGTTTCGGGCGGCACGAAATTCAAAAACGGAGCGTCTTATGGGTATGCATAAGACGCCCCTTTACCGCAAGAAAAAACCAGTCTACTGACGGGACTGGATATAGGCGATGGCGTCTTTGACTTTCAGAATCTTCTGCGCGTCTTCGTCATCAATTTCAAGCTTGAATTCTTCTTCCATGGCCATGATCAGCTCGGTCAGGTCCAGGGAATCCGCCCCCAGATCTTCGATAAACGAAGCTTCGGGCTTGACTTCGTCAGCAGAAACGCTGAGTTGGTCCATGATGATCTTTTTAACTTTTTCTTCAACAGACATACGTCCTCCAAGGGTGATTTGCATAGTGCAAGGGATATGCTTTTTTTACTGAATCAGCAATACAAGCCGCCGTTCACGGCCAGCACCTGGCCGGTGATGTACCCGGCCCCGTCTGACGCAAGAAAAGTCACGGCGGCGGCGACTTCTTCTCCCGCGCCGAAGCGGCGCAGGGGGATATGTTCCAGATACCGGGCCCGCGTTTCTTCGGGCAGGGCGGCCGTCATGTCGGTTTCGATAAAACCCGGGGCCACCGCATTGACCGTGACGTTTCTGCCGGCAAGCTCTTTGGCCGCCGCTTTCGTCAGGCCGATAAGCCCGGCTTTGGACGAAGAATAGTTGATCTGGCCCGCGTTGCCCATCTGCCCGGAAACGGACGTGATGTTGATGATGCGGCCGCAGCGCTGCCGGGTCATGATTTTCGCGGCTTCGCGCAGGCAAACGAAAGCCCCGCGCAAGTTGACATTGAGCACCGCGTCCCAGTCTTCGTCCTTCATCCGCAGCACAAGGCCGTCTTTCGTGATGCCGGCGTTGTTGACCAGCACGTCCAGGCGGACCTTGTCCTTGATTTCGTCCTGAAAGAACGCGGCAACGGCGGCGGAATCCGCAACGTCGAGCCGAAAGGCGCGGGCGCGGCCGCCGGATGCGGCAATGGCCTTGACGACGTCTTCGGCTTCCGCGGCTTTGCTCGCATAGGTCAGATAGACCATGTGCCCGGCCTTCGCCAGGGCCTGCGCGATGCATTTGCCGATGCCCCGGGAAGCGCCTGTCACCAAGGCCATGCTGATTAAATCGCTCATGAATCTCCTGCGCGTTGGACGTGAAAATGCCGTATATCAGAAGCCGTTTGAGCTGGCAATTGAATATCGGGCGCGCGGTGCGCGCCTCAAAACCGCAACAGGGCCGCCCCCCAGGTCAGACCGCCGCCGAAGGTGGTCAGCAGCACGCGCATGCCGGGCCGCAGCCGCCCCGCGTCCCGCGCTTCCGCAAGAGCCAGGGGGATGGATGCGGCGGAAGTGTTGCCCCGCTCCTGCACGTTAACGAAGACTTTGGCCGGGTCGGCCTCAAGTTTGCCGCCCACGGCTTCTATGATGCGCAAATTCGCCTGGTGCGGCACGAAAAGATCAATATCGCCCATGCTCAGGCCGTTGCGTTCAAGCAGTTGCCGGCAGGAGGCGGCCATGTTGCGCACGGCGTGCTTGAAAATGTCCCGCCCGTGCATGCGCACGAAATATTCCGAACCCACGGCGTCGCCCAGCGCATAGGGCACTCCCGGCCCGCGGTTGTGGGAAAACTGCAACAGCGGCCCCAGGGAGCCGTCAGAAGACACCACAATGTCCTCAAGCGCGGCAAGCCTCTTGTCCCCCGATCGATTCACGCCGCCCAGAATCGCCGCCCCGGCGCCGTCGCCGAACAGAACGCAGGTGGAGCGGTCTTCCCAGTTGCAGCGGGTGGACAGGGTGTCCACGGCGGCAAGCAGGATCAGCGCGCCCGGATCGGCGGCCAGAAGCCCCCGCGCGGTGACCAGACCGTAGAGAAAACCGCTGCATGCCGCGTTCAGATCCAGAGCGAAAATATTTTTCAGACCCAGCTTGTGGCTGAGCGTGCAGGCGGCAGCCGGGGTGCCCTCGTCCGGGGTGCAGGTGGCGTATAAAATATGGGTCAAAGCGGCCGGGTCGACACCCGCATCTTTCAGCGCGCGCAACGACGCCTCATGGCCCAGACCCGCATTGGACTGTCCCGGCTCGAGAAAATGCCGCCGTTCAATGCCGGTGCGGGAGACTATCCATTCATTGTCGGTATCCACAATGGCCGCAAGATCGTCGTTGGTGACGATCCGGTCCGGGACAAAGCCGCCCAGACCCAGCAGAGACGAGGTGTGCATGACGCGGTGACCTTAGAATAATTTCTCTTTGAAATTACTCGGCGGACGCGCAGCGGATGTCCGCGAAGCGTGTCGTTTATCTTTGTAATTTCGCAGTGTTATATACTGGATTTTGTGCCGTTTACGAAACTTCAACTGTATTATTGTAAAAGCAATGCGCTTTATTTGATGGCTTTTCCGTAACGGGTCAGCTCTTCGTTCACGGAGATGGCTTCAACCAGACGCTGATAGGCGCCCTTGCGGACAAAGGTCGCGGCCATGCGGGTGGCGCTGGCCACGGCTTTGACGTTGGACCGGCCGTGTCCGACCACGGCGATGCCCTGCAACCCGAGCAGAGGTGCGCCGCCATACTCCGCGTAATCCACAAAGCGGGCGAAACGCTTGAACGCGCTTTTGGCGAGCAAAGTGCCCAACTTGGGCAGAAAGCCCGAAAACAGTTCGCGCTTCAGCAGACGGGAAAGCGACGAAGCCAAACCCTCGGAAAGTTTCAGAGCCACGTTGCCCACAAAACCGTCGCACACAACCACATCCACCTCGCCGGTGAACAGGTCGCGGCCTTCGACGTTGCCCACAAAATTGAGGTGCTGGGCCAGTTTGAAAAGCTCGTACGTTTCTTTGACCAGCGAGTTGCCCTTGCCCTCTTCTTCGCCGATGGAAAGAAGGCCCAGGCGGGGGGACGCAAGGTCCAGCATGTCTTTGGCAAAGGCGTCGGCCATTAGACCGAACTGAAACAGGTGGTGGGGTTTGCAGTCCACGTTGGCCCCCACGTCCAGCAGCACCATGGGCGATTTTTCGGTTGGCAGCAGCGAAGCCAGCGCCGGACGTTCCACGCCGGGAACGCGGCCCATGATGAACATGCCGCAGGCCACGGTCGCGCCGGAATGTCCGGGGCTGACCACGCCGTCCGCCTGGCCTTCCTTGACCAGACGGCAGGCGACCTGGATGGAGGCGTTCTTTTTACGGCGCAGAATGTCCGAGGGTTTCTCGTCCATTGCGGCGACATCCTCGGCATGCACAATTTGCGCGTCAACCCCCGAAAGGTCGAGCTTCGCGAGTTCAGCCTCAACGGCTGCCGTGCGGCCGACCAGCAGCACGGAGAAGCCTCCGGCCCTGGCGGCATCGACAGCGCCCGGAACGACCACGGGGGGGCCGAAGTCCCCGCCCATGGCGTCCACTGCGATGATGGGCGCTCTGTCAGCCATGGATGTTATTCCGCGGCGGGCTGAGGCAGAACCTGGCGGCCGCGATAGCTGCCGCAGGCGCTGCACACGGAGTGGGGCAACGTGGCTTCGCCGCACTTGCAGATGACCACGGACGGCACGGCTGCGTGGTGGTGCGAACGGCGCATGCCCTTTTTGGACTTGGATTTTTTTGGTCTGTTGAACGGCCATGACGGTCTCCTTATTTTTCCCGCACCTTCAGTCCTTTCAGGACGGCAAGGCGCGGGTCCGTAACATCGGTCACGCACGCGCAGGGCGCGGCGTTTTTATCAGCCCCGCAGACGGGGCACAGTCCCTTGCACGCGAAGTCGCACAGCGGCTTCATGGGCTGGGCCAGCAAAAACTCTTCCCAGGCCAGCGCCGCCAGATTTATTTCCACACCCTGCCCGTTGGGGGCCAGACGAAGCAGTTCCGCGTCAACATCAAGGCCGGCGTCTTCAGCGGCCTCTTGCGACGGGTACGGTTCAAAGGTGTCGACAGTCTGGTCGATAACGATGACCGCATCCTGCGTGCAGCGGTCACAGGGCACAGCGACGCGTCCGCTGATTTTACCCCGGATCAGCACCCCGTCGCCCTGAACCAGCAGCAGAAAATCCGCCCGCATGGGGTCCAAAATCGCGCAGGCCATGCCGAATTCCGCCATGGGTCCGGTCCAGACGGCCTGGTCTTCCAACACGAACCGCTTGCCGGCCGCCGGAATATTGTGCAGTAAGATCCACGAGGACGCCATACAATTTACCTTGGCTTGCCAAAAAAATCCGCTTAGAGGCAAGACGGGAACTAGTACATGGGATTATTCCGCCTTGTCAAGAAAAGGCTTGCCTTTTTGCCGGCCGCGGTATAGAAGTCCACTCTCCTCGCCGGAAAGGCGAGTATTTTCGGAGGTTCATCATGGCAAAACAATGCGAAGTATGCGGTAAAAAGCCCCAGGTTGGCCACAATGTGAGCCATTCCAATATCAAGACCAAGCGCCGTTTCAATCCCAATTTGCAGAACGTGCGCCACCAGAACGAAAAGGGCGAAGTGACCACCGTCAGCGTGTGCACCCGCTGCCTGCGTACCGGCGCCGTGCGCAAGCCCGTCGCCCGCAAAATTCCCGCGGCCGCCTGAGGGCCGGCACAATTATTCAAGGCGGTTTCCGGCATTTCCGGAAGCCGCCTTTTGCTATACCTTACAAAAGGGTATACGAGGACGTAATCTCCCGCTAGAGTGACCCAATGCCCGCGTTGCGCACCTTGCTTACCCCCCTGCTTCTGCTGCTCTACTGGCAGATTCTGGCCGGTTCAGGTCTTATACCCGCGTATCTTTTGCCGCCGCCGCTCACGGTCTGCAAGACCGCCCTGGCCATGTGGCAGTCCGGGGTGCTGCCCGGCCACATTCAGGCTTCCCTCGGCCGCGTGGCCGCCGGTTTCTTTTGCAGCGCCCTGGCCGGATTTTTCTGCGCCGGGCTGGTCACCCGCTTTTCCCTTGCGCGCGAGCTGTTGGCCGCGCCTCTATCCCTGCTGCGCATGATCCCGCCCCTGGCTGTCATTCCCTTGCTCATTCTCTGGCTGGGCATCGGCGGGGCCACCCAGCTGACCATCATCATTCTGGCCTGCTTTTTCCCCATCTTTCTGAACACCCGGGACGGCCTCTGCCGGGTCAGCGACGCACACCGCGAACTGGCCCGCAGCCTGAACCTGTCCACCAGGGTCTATGTGGCGCGCATCGTCATTCCCAGCGCCGTGCCCTCGGTCATCACCGGGCTGCGCCTGGCTTTCGGCTATAGCTGGCGTGCCCTTATCGGCGCGGAACTCATTGCCTCCAGCAGCGGCTTGGGTTATATGATTATGGATGCCCAGGACATGATGCGCACGGACGAGGTTCTGGTGGGCATTCTGGCCATCGGCCTTATCGGCTGGACCCTCGACGCCCTGTTCAGCAAGGCCGTCATCTTCTTTTTGCGTCGCCGTTTTCCGGAGATCGCCGAATGATGCCCGCTCTGGACCATGTCAGCAAAGCCTTTGCCGGCCGCCCGGTGTTGAACGGCGTTTTCCTGTACCTGGCGGAAGGCGGCATAACCTGCCTGCTGGGGCCTTCGGGTTGCGGCAAGTCCACCCTGCTTCGCCTTGCGGCCGGCCTTCTTTCGCCGGATTCGGGCGTCGTGAGTATCGATCCTACCCGCACGGCCGTGGTTTTTCAGGAACCCCGGCTGCTGCCCTGGCTGACCGTGGCCGAAAATTTGGCCCTGGCCTTGCCCGAAGGCAGCGCCGCCGAAAAAAGGGAACGCATCCTCGAAGCCCTGGCCCTGGTCAGTTTGCCGGCCGGCGACGCCGACGCGCGGAACCTTTTGCCCCGCGAACTGTCGGGAGGCATGGCCCAACGGGTGGGCATCGCGCGGGCTCTGCTCCGGCGGCCGGACTTTCTGCTTATGGACGAACCCTTTGCCGCCCTGGACGCCATCACTCGAAGCGACCTGCAAAAAATGCTGGTCAGGCTCATCGCCGCGCAACGTATAACCTGCCTCTTTGTCACCCACGACATAAACGAGGCCCTGCTCATCGCCGACCACGTACAGGTGCTCAAGGACGGCGACATCCGGTTCAGCCATCCCATGGAAGGAACGGGCGACCCCGCGCTGGTGAAACAGCGAATACTTTCGTACCTGCAAACCGACAAGGAAATCCCATGAAACGCGCCTTTGTGCTTGCATCGCTCCTGGCTCTCGTCTGGACCGGCCCCGCCTTCGCGGCCGAAACCCTGAACATCAGCTACGTCAAATCTCCTTTCAATTTACAGATGATCGTCATGAAAGAACGCGGGCTGCTTGAAAAAGAACTCGAGCCCCTGAAGGTCGGCGTCAACTGGCCGGAAATCAACTCCGGCGCGCGGCAGGCCCAGGCCCTGGCATCCGGCGACCTGGACGTGGGCGGGGTGATGAACACCACATCGGTCATCATGGCCAGGGGCGAAGGCTACCCCATCACAATCATCGCGGGCGTGGCCCGGCCCACGGAAGTTTTCGCTCTGGTCGGCAAAAAAGGCGGTCCGGCCGACATCAGGGCCCTTAAAGGCAAGATCGTGGCCGGTCCCAAGGGCACCGTGCTGCATCAACTGCTGGCCGCCGCCCTGAAAAAGAACGGCATGAGCATGGCCGACGTGCAGTTCGTGCAGATGGATCCCCCCCAGGCCTTTGCCGCCTTGCAGGGCGGCAAGGTGGATGCCGGCCTGCTGGCCGCCAACACCATCATCATGGCCCAAAAGGAAGGCGCGAAGGTGCTGGCCACGGCCGCCGGCCTGGTGGAACCCAAACTGGTAATGGCCGCGAGCGAAGCCTTCGTCAAAAAACACCCCGACCGGCTGAAGGCCGTGATCGCCGCCCACGACAAGGCCTGGCAGTGGATCGTCGCCAATCACAAGGATGCGGTCGCCCTCGGGGCCAGGGTTCAGGGCATCAGCCCCCAGGAAGCGGAACAGCTTTTCGCCTGGTCCCATTTCACCCAGCGTATGAACGCCTCGGATATTCCGGGCATGGAAGCGGACATGGCTTTCATGCTGGAAAACGGCATGATGCGGAACAAGATCGACGTGAAGTCGCTGTTTTCGCCCGCAGCTGCAGCCAAGACAGATTAATATTGAAAAGCTTGTCCGCCCCGCAGGGATTCGCTTACAAATTCCTGCCCCGAGGCGCTTACAGGCAGGCTTTGCCCGCCGTTGCGCGAGCAACTCAAAACGAAACGGCTCTGGTGTCAAATTGCAAAAATACGAGGACGTATTTTTGCTAAGATCGCTACGCCGAAAAACGTCGTTTTCGGCTTGCTCCGCCGCCTGCGGCGGCGCACAATCCTGACGGATTTTTTGTGTTTACTTTTGCAAGTAACCGCTAGTTCCCGTTCACGAAATACGTGTAAGAAAAATAGCGCGACACTAGCCGTTGCCCGAGAGGGCAACGCGGCGGAAAAATCGCCGTGAGCAAAGCAAAAATCGCGTTTTTTGCTTTGCGATCTTTCGGAAACTATCCTTTTCCTCTTACTCAAATTTATGCTGTGAAAGGGTTACTTGGCGGTGCCCTGCACACTTTATCGTACCTTATTCACAATCCTGACAAAAAATAGGAAATTAACGCATACTCGGTAAAAATAGAATCTATTCCATCCGGCGAGAAAACCGCAACCAACCGGTGAAAATGATGAAAACTGAGGAGATTGACTATGAGATTGATATGTGCGCTGCTCATGGCCTGCTGCCTGTTGTCCCCCATGGGGGCCTCGGCTGCCGAGTCTTCCTACCCCAACAAGCCCATCAAGGTTATCGTGCCCTTTGCCGCCGGCGGCAGTTCCGATGTAGCCATGCGCATCATGGTCCCCTTTCTTGAAAAAGAATTGGGGCAAAAAATTGCCATCGTAAACGTAGAAGGAGCCGCCGGGGCCATGGGCGCCATGCAATGCTTCAAAGCCCCGGCAGACGGCTACACCTTGCTCTTCTGGCATACCAACATTTTGACATCGTACCATATGGGTATCAGCAAAATTGCCTGGGACGAATTCACTCCCATATCCAATGTATGCAATTTTGACCTTATCGTTACCGTACTTGCGGATTCTCCATATGAAAATATGCAGCAATTTATTGCAGAAGCCAAGAAAAGACCCGGAAAAATTTCATGCTCTGTCAACATCGGAGCAGGAACACATTTTGCCGCAATCGCTCTCGAGCAAGCAGCAAATTTTAAATACCACATTGTAAGCGGTGGAGGCGATGCAAAACGCGTCACCGCTTTACTTGGCAAACATCAAGAAATAACCAATGCCGGAGCTGCAGCTGTAGCTCAATACATCAAGACTGGAAAACTTCGCGCTTTAGGCACCACTGGAGTTGTTCGCACTCCTGGACTTGAAGAAGTTAAAACGATGAAGGAACTTGGATACGACATGACTATGCCGTATTATAACGCCTTTTTTGGCCCTCCAGGCCTGCCGGAAGAAATTACCCGAAAAATCAGCGCATCTGTTAAAAAAATCTGCGCTATGCCCGCGTTCGCGGAACAATTGAAAAAAATATTCATGTACCCCTATTATCAGGACACAGGTGAGCTACAGCAAACGCTGTTCGATTTCGATGCGCAAATTTATAAATTGTCTCGCGCCGCGAAATTGATACCGTCACGTTTATAATCCATGACGCGGGAGGCTTTGTCCATCACGTTTTCAGGAAAGATTTTGTCTCGGGCAACGACATGCAGAGATCCGGCCAACAGCCCGGTTCGTCTCGGGACAAAAGGTTCATCGCGCTTTCAGATGCCGCATGCTGGTTGATTGGGCAGTCCCCGGCCCTCTTAAGGGGCTGGGGCGCCCTTTGAGTCTGACAGGATTCGAAAAAACCCAGTAGTCTCAGCCACGCATACCATCTTCTCTTTTTGTGATGCTTGCCAGGCGCGAATCATATCCTGAAGACTGAGAGGTATCGATTGATGACTTTTGAGTTGCACAAGAGCAAGACGGTGCCGGCAGCGTCAATCTCGATACATAAATATTCACTACCCCCTGAATATATTGTTTTGATTTATTTTTGCATTTTGCCGACCGGCCAGAGGCAGCTCCGGCAACTCGATTTTGGGGGAATATTTTAATAGAGGTGAAATTGATGAGACAATTTTATTATATGTATCTTTCTCCACTTGCACTCATAGTTATCAGTATTTTGCTGTGGTTTGAAACAAATAGACTTCCAAAACCAATGTATGAGCCTCTTGGATCTGCCTTTATGCCGCGGTTATGCTTAACTATAATAATAACTTTATGCATAATTTTGATTATTAAAGGAATATTTTCTCAACATGCTGGTAAAATTGAACAAACAAAATATCCTGAAATAAAAAAAGAAGGATATATAAATATTTTTGTTTTCCTTGCATCACTTTGCGCATACATAATTTTAATCTCATATACAGATATTCCTTATTTGGCATTGACATTCATTTATCTCTTTTCTTTCGGATTTTTTCTTGCTGAATATGATAAAAAAAGCATAATCCCGCTTTTTGCATCTTCAAGCATCATAACTGTTATAATATATGTCCTTTTTAGCTTTTTCCTTGAAGTTATTTTTCCGTGAGCACTCAATATATATATATCGTTGAAATAACCACTAAAAGCGAACATAATAACAGGAAGGTTATATTAAATGGATTTATTACATAATATGACTCTTGGTCTATATAATATCGCTGACTTGTCGATTCTCTGCATTTTGATCATCGGATCTCTAATAGGCATTATTATCGGCGCCATTCCAGGTCTTTCCGCCACCATGGCTGTCGGTCTTTCCATTCCCATAACATTCAAGATGGCGGCAATGCCGGGACTTGCATTACTTATTTCGGTATGGATAGGCGCACTCACAGGCGGTCTTATTTCGGCAATTTTACTGAACATTCCAGGAACGCCTGCTTCCATCTGTACGACGTTCGACGGATATCCCATGGCCCAGAAGACTCCGGGCAAAGCTCTGGGTTATGGCATCACAGCATCACTTTTTGGCGCCGGATTCAGCTACATCGTTCTGCTGACCCTGGCCCCCGTCTGTGCTGAGCTTGCCTTACGGCTGGGCAACTTTGAAATTTTTTCTCTAGTTATGTGCGCCATGGTAATGATAGCCGACTCTACGGAAGGAGACTTTATCAGAGCGGCGATCGCCGGATTTCTCGGCATGCTTATTTCCTGCGTCGGCATTGCTCCTATCGACGGCACGCTGCGCTTTACCTTTGACTCGCTTCTGCTCGCAAACGGCTTTGATCTGACCGCCATGCTGCTCGGCCTTTTCGCCATCCCGCAACTGCTGACGGAAGTACAAATAAAAAACAAAAAACTACCCGAATTTTCGTTAGATTTTAGAGAGGTACTGCCGTCATTCAAAGAGCTCAAAGAGTCCGCCGGCAATATTCTGCGTTCTTCGTTTATCGGGACCTGGATAGGCATTCTGCCCGGCGCCGGTACGGTAACAGCGGGTATTGTCGCATATAACCAGGCGAAAAGCAGTTCGGCGCATCCGGAAACTTTCGGCAAAGGGGAAAAACAAGGCATCATCGCATCTGAGTCGGCCAATAAAGCGGTATCCGGCGGCGCCATGGTGCCGCTTCTCAGCCTGGGTATCCCCGGTTGCCCTGTTGCGGCTTTGGTGCTCAGCGGCATGATCATGAAAGATGTTCAGCCCGGCCCGGCTCTTTTCGCTTCTGACCCCGCGTTGATATACGGTATATTTTTTGCCTTTATCGCTACCGACTTTATCGTCTTTGCCCTTATGCTCGGCCTGTTGAAGCCTTTCGCCATGGTGACCAAAGTAAAAATGTGCTATCTTATGCCGTTTATCCTTTGCATGTGCGTGATTGGCTGTTTTGTTATAAACAACAGCATAGACTATGTGTGGGTGCTCATCGGCTTTGGGCTCCTGGGCTTTTTCATGCAATACGCAGGATTTCCTGTGGGGTCTTTCGTGCTGGGCATCATTCTCGGCCCACTTGCAGAAATTAACTTACGGGAAGGGCTCAACAACAGCTTCGGCGACATTTCTCCCTTATGGACCCGACCGATTTCCCTGGCTTTTCTCCTTCTGGCCGTCATCGTTTTTGTCTGGCCCCGCTATAGAGCCTACAAACGGAAAAAACGCGCGGCATAAACCGCCAGGCCGACAGGAAGAACATGCATCGGGCGTAAACAGCCTTCGCCTTCCGGAACAGCGCGGTGCCGTTCCGAAAAATCAAGACACAAAGGCCAGCCCTTCCAGTCTGGCCCTATCCTGCACCACGATGCGAGAATCCTCAAATCGTACAATACCCGCGCGAACAAGCTTGTTGACGATCAAGCAAGCGGTGTTTTTCTTTATGTGAAATGTACTCATAATGCGGTCCACCGTGAGAAAAGCGACAGGAGCAGTAATACTCTCATGTTCGAATGTACATATATAAATGAACATGGCAATGCGAACTGTCAGCGGCAAATTAAATTCAAGTTCCCGACGGGATATAATAAATGCCTTGACAGCCATATTCTCCATAACAGCGAGACCAATTTCGGGATATTGCGGAATAATTTTGCCGAACATCAGCTCAGGGCTAAAGGCTACAGCCCGGCAATCTTCTAGAGTCTCAATATATCGCACAGATGGTCTACGACAAAGAAGAGCATTTTCCCCTAACAGATTTCCAGGGCACATAATCCAGAGAGGATACCGTGAATCGTCCTTATGCACTCCATAGATGCCTATCATTCCATCCAAAAGCAAATACAAGGCATCGAATGGATTCCCAGGGCTAACGACGATACTATTCTTTGGCCAAAAAACTTCCCTGCCCATATGATAAATATTTTTCATATATGAGTGGATTTCTCCAAGCAACCAGGGGGTATTGCAAAAACCCTTCGGGGGTATTTTTTTTTCAGGAAACATGGTATGCTCCGTTTTATTACTTTATACTACCGTTGCCATGGAGTTCTAGATCCATAGTGCAACGAGCAATCAAATTCTTTTGCTATGGATTTCATCACAGGAATATGCTGTGAACTCCATGCCGAAAGAGGAATCAGCGTTTCGTACAGATTGTCGCCCAGCTCAGAAAGGCGGTAGTGAACCGTTGGCGGGTACCCCATCTGCACTATACGGACAAGGCAGCCTATCCGTTCCATATTTTGGAGCGTACTTGACAACACTTTTTTAGAAATACCGGGCAATTTGCGTTGAATCGAACTGTAGCGGCACTCCCCATTCTCATAGAGTTCGCCAAGAATGAGAAGAAACCATTTTGAACTGAGATAATTAACCAACTCCATCAAAGATTCCAGTTGCCCGCTTGATACCTGGCTCCTATCGCTGCAAGAATACATATCATTCTCCTCAGAAACGCCACACCTTAAGGCTTGCGCCCCAAGCCGATTACGTTTTTTCGTCACCAAGGAGGCCGGCGCGCGCAGGCTGGGGCTGAACCTGTCCCGCTCATGCAGCATACCCGATCTATCTATTCTTGCCCAGATGCAATATTTCAATAAGTTGTTCACCCTCTCTCAAATCGGTACAACTGAGGGAAGATAAACAAGAAGTCAGAGGGGGACGAGAAGCGGTTGTAAAATATGGTCCGTTTTATCATGGGCAAGGGAATACCCATACGATTATCCTCGAAGGGCTCCGAGATTCGCCCCTCCGTCGATACGGCCCTTTTTTTATCATTTTTCTATGCCAACTACGTCCAGCCAATGAAATACCTCGGCTCGACCGCGCGCTGTAGCCGAAAGTTGAAGAACACAGCCGCTGCATCCGGATACCACGAAAGCGCCGGCCATTTCTTCAGGAAGCAGTTTTTCCCAGCACTGTTCGGCGATGGCATCAGACAATTCCGGGTTGGTCAATTTGAGAATTCCGCCCATACCGCAGCAGAGTTCCTCGCCTTTACGCAGGGTCGGCAAAGCCTTAAGCAGAAGGCGCATGTCTGTGTCCGGGTTTTTTCGATGGCAGGGCTGATGATAGACGACACGATCGGGGCACTGCCCTGCAGTCGTTTCTGCATCCAAAAGCAGCGAGGAAAGAGGCCGAAGGCTGTCCCGCCACGCGTCAGCTTGGCTGGGCTGCAAAGTTTGCGCGTATTCTTCCAGACCATTGTGGCAAGAAGCGCACAACGTCACCACCAAAGGCCTGTCCAGTTTTTCCCAGCAGCTGAAGTTTGTCTTCTGTTTTGCCTGTGCCTCATCAAGCAGCCCTGCATGGTATAACGTAGACCCGCAACAGACGAAACCCGGTTCTTCCAGAATGGTATACCCTGCTCCCCGCAAGAGAGCAAAAGCCTTTCGCGTCCATTCCGGGCGCACGGTCCGGGCGGTGCATCCTTCAAAAACAACAACATTGCTTTGCGTACCTTTGGGCAAGGTCTTTGGGGCAATGGCAAACCATGGCCGCACATCCCTGCGGCGTTTGCCGCGCAGGGACCGGGCGGCGGCTATAAGCGGTTCCATGCTTTCAGGCGTGAGCCCCTTCGGGATCATACGGGATGAGAGTGATGCGATAGGCCATAGTAACCCGCTGCATTCAATCCAGATTTTCCACGCTATCCTGCCCAGCTCCTTATGCCGGCTCCGCAAATCCGCGAGCTCTTCGGGAACCGAGAGATGCATGGGACAATTAGCCTTGCAGCGGCCACACCCTGCGCACGACCTCACAAGATCCCGTGTTTGTTCCCACTGGAAAAGATTCTCTTCGTTGACAGCCTGCATCAGGCGCTGTTTGCCTTTGGGGGTCGCATGCTCTTCTCGAACCACATTGTAAACGGGGCAAAGCTCAACGCAGGTTCCGCATTGGGTACAATGATACTTTGCCCCCATGTCAGTACCCCTTGCCTGGATTCATAATGTTTTCCGGATCAAAAATCGCTTTTATCCGACGCATCAGGGAAACTTCAACAGGGCCTGCCTGGAGGGTAATGTCCTTAACCATACCTATGCCGTGCTCGCCCGATATAGAGCCGCCCATAGCGACCGCCAATTTCGAAACTTCTCTGAATGCAGCATGAGAGCGCTCGGCGTCATCAATGTTCGCAGGATCGTACATGAGCGCGGTATGAATATTGCCGTCGCCAATATGGCCGCAAATGAGCATTGTCTTGTCAAACTGCCTGCCGATTTCTTCGATGCTGTTGAAAGCTGCCAACATGGACCCTCTGGGAACAACAATATCTTCCTGAAGCTTCACCGGCCCCAACACAAAAGATGCCGGACCGATAAGACGACGGTAATGCCAGAGTGAATCCTCTTCAGGGCCGGAGCAATGCTGCATCCAGACTGCTCCCTCTAAAAGAGCCATCAATCGGTTCATCTCGTTCGATAAGGTGTCAGCATTACCGTCCAATTGAAAAAGCAAAAAGAAACGCATGGTCTCCGGCCAGGGGACTTCTGTTATTTCTCGAATGCAGCGCATCAGTGCCGGCCCGACAAACTCCAGAGCAGTGGGAAGAATGCCGGCGTTGAAGACTTTCCCCACCGTGTTCAAGGCCGTGGCGGCATCTTTGAAGCCGACCAGGAGAGATGCCGTGGCTGCGGGCAAGGGAAGCAGTTTTAATGTCAACGACGTCAAAAACGCCAAGGTTCCCTCAGAACCTGTAAGCAACCTGACAAGGTCAAGCCCCACCACGTTTTTATGGTTTCGACCGCCCAGGGAGATATGTTCGCCCGTCGGGAGCACGGCTTCCAGACCCAGTACAAAATCGCGGGTCACGCCATACTTGAGGCTTCTCATGCCGCCGGCGCAAGTTGCTACGTTGCCGCCCAATGTCGAGGCTTTGACGCTGGCCGGATCCGGAGGGTAAAATAGCCCCCGTTTTTCACATTCGCTCTGAAAACGTGCTGTCACAACGCCAGGCTGCGTCACGCCGACAAAATCCGAGTCCGAAATTTCGACAATGGCATCCATCCGAGCCGAAGACACAACCACGCCAGGAGGATCAGGAACACAGCTTCCCACGGTGCTTGTGCCTCTGGCGCGAGGGTAAATGGGCATTTTTTCTCTGCACGCCCAGCGGAAAAGCTCCTGAACCTGCTCCACCCGGTCCGGATGCACAACGGCCAAAGGGCTGCCTGGAATCAGGCTGGCATCTGTCGCATAGACATACATTTCTTCTTGTGAGAACAGCGAGGTACCCGGAAAAAGCTTTTCCAGGAAAATGCGCTGTTCCGGCAACAAAATCCTTTTCATGGAGTACCTTCACTAGAGAAGATCAGCTTTGAAAAAGCGTATCTGCTCTGACGGACGCGTAGCGGACGCCCGCGAAGCGTGTTGTTTAGATCTGGTAATTTACTTATATTATTAAGATAAATTTCCACAACTATCAGAACAATTGATACAACTTTTCAAAGTTAAAATGTCTAAGCAACCATACCGCCGGCGTCCACGGCGCAGGCGCGTGAACCCATCTTTGCGGCATTACCTGAAAGGTTCTTCAAATGCCTCATACCCGAGGGCAAACGCAGCAAAATTTTTATCCACCATCTGGGGAGGCAAATTATCGGCTAAAGCTTTCTCGCAGCTTTCGCGAGAGACCCAGCCCGTCAGTTTTGCCAGCGCGCCGAAAATAACAATATTGGCCGCTATTTTGATGCCGAGTTTCTCAGCCATGGCTGTGGCGGGAATGCGATACGTCGAACGAAAATGTTCGGGTATGTTCGACACCAACGTGCTGTCCGCAAGCAAAAATCCGTCGGCGGAAAGCTCTCCGCCGTAAATATCGAGCGCGGGCTGGTGCATAACCAGCAGATAGCGGATATCGAGAGGTTTGATGTAATCGATGTCGCCGTCGGAAAGAATCACGTCGGTCTTGCAGGCCCCGCCACGGGCTTCGGGCCCGTAGCTTTGGGATTGTGCGACGTGCCATCCTTCGTATTCTCCGGCCGTTTTCGCAAGCAGTACGCCTATAGTGACCACGCCCTGTCCCCCGAACCCGGCTATCCGTATTTCATTACGCATGACCGCCAGCCCCCTTTTGCTTTTTTTCAACGGTGATAGCCATATCGGGACAGATATATTCGCAGGAAGCACACCCCCTGCATTTCTGGGGATCCGGAAGAGGGATAAGATATCCCATAGAATTTCGTACGCTTCCTTCCGCAATGGCCGCCGCCGGACAGACCGCTGTACACAATCGGCAGCCCTTACACACGGATTCATCAATGATTATGCTATTCATTTTCGCACCTATATGTACCTGGGATTATACGCCGGCTTCGACGGATCATGGTGCATGACACCCACCCTGAACTGGCCCTGCTGCAGCGGCTGATCAGGGGTGCGGACAGCCTGGCTCTTGATGAACGAAAAAATTTCGGCGGGCTGAGAACTGTTGAACATGGCGCGCCCCACGTGCGTGGGACATTGAGATATGACGTCTATAAAAGAAAAACCCTTGTGGAGTACCGCCGCTTCCATGGTTTTGAGCAGAGATCGAGGAGCGGCAGTGGTTTCGCGCGCCACAAAGGTCGCTCCCGCGCCGATGGCCAACGCGACCGCGTCAAAGGGATTTTCCGGATTGCCGTAAGGTGACGTTTTTGTTTTGATCGCATGGGGCGTGGATGGCGAAAGTTGTCCTCCGGTCATGCCGTATGTGTAGTTGTTGATCATAATGACGGTGATATCGATATTTCTTCTGGCAGCGTGGATAAAGTGGTTGCCGCCGATCCCCATGCAGTCTCCGTCTCCGGTGAATGTTATTACATATTTGTCGGGCAAAGCCATCTTAACCCCAGTTCCAACAACTACAGGACGTCCATGCATACAATGCAATGCGTCAATGTTTATCAACATTGGAATATAACTATTACATCCACTTCCGCTTGTAAGAATAAAATTTTTAGAATTCATCTTGTCTAAAAGACGCAAAGTGACATTGACAACCGTACCCGATCCGCAACCTGGACAAAATATGCTGGGCAGCATCGCTTTACGCAAAAATTTTTCAGCGAGTTTGTACATAACTATCCCCAAATTCTTTGAAAAATTTCAGATGGCTTGTGTAATTCTCCTCCCAATTTTGGGAGAGAAATCACCTCGCAACCGGTGGCGAGCTTGATATCTCTATAAACTTTGCCGCTGTTCATTTCTGGTATGGCAAAAACGACATCGTTTGCGCATTTGTCGAGAACCGCAGCCAGTTCCTTTTCAGGAAAAGGAAACACCGTATTGAGTTTGATGAAGCCGACCTTTTTCCCTTCCGCCCTGGCATCGCGCGCGGCGCGCAAAGCCGCGCGCGCCGTGCTTCCATAACCGACCAAAATTACGTCGGCCCCTTCAATTTCGTCCATCGTTACATCAATAATGTCGTCAACATTTCGTCTGATTTTATTCAACAGGCGATTTAAACAGGCAGCGCTGGCGTCGGGCAGATGACTTGCCCGGCACCCCATCTCGTCGTGTATTTGCGATTCCACCAGGATGGAGCGGCCTTCACCTACCGAAACGCGGTAGGGTACACCGCCCAGCGCTTCAATAGGCTCAAAGGTTCGGAACGGATAATTTTCCGGCGGCCTGCGGCGTTCAAAAACATCGATCGAGTCAGGAATGACGACCGGTTCCCGCGTATGTCCCACGATTTCGTCCATCAAAACGATCACTGGAGTCAGATATTTTTCAGCCAGATTAAAGGCTCTGATCGTCATATCCAGGCATTCCTGAGCTGAAGACGGGGCAAGAACAATAGGTTCATATTCCCCGTTGCAACCGTAGCGGGCTTGATACACATCCTGCTGGGAAGAAAGGGTCGCCTGCCCGGCGGCGGGCCCCCCCCGCTGGACATTGACAATCACGCAGGGCGCCTGCGAAATAAAAGCGTAACTGATGCCTTCTTGCATCAGGTTGAATCCCGGGCCGGATGTGGCCGTCATCACTTTTTTTCCTGCCCAGGAAGCCCCTACAAGCAGATTAATGGAAGCCAGCTCGTCTTCCATTTGCATATAGATGCCCCCCATTTCAGGTAGCCGGGCGGCTGCAACTTCAGCGAGTTCCGTGGCAGGGGTGATGGGGTATCCCGCAAAAAATCTGCATCCGGCCAGAAATGCCCCTTCCATAGCGGCTTCATTGCCTTGAATTACCCGTCTTCTGTTATGGCTGTGCATCACGACCTTACCTGCTATATATTATATGGATTTTATTAGTAGATCACCTATAACCCTTGCAGAATTTCAAGTAAATAAGGAACTTATTGCATTCCTGGTTACAACGCGGTAACCAGCTATAGCTGCATGTTGAACAAAACATGCAGAACAGGCGGAATAAAAACCCTGCTTTGGGTCATCAAACCGGAGTTGTCGAAGAAAAAGTTATAGAAAAAAGCTGATTAGGGCATTTTTAAAATAAAACTGCTCTGGCGGATACGAAGCGCAACGAAGTACCCGCCCGCAAGCGAACAGCGCAGCGAGCCTTTAACACAGGCCGTCTCGGCCTGTACGCATTCGGGAGAAGAGGCGTTTTTGTTTTCATGCAAAAGAGAAAACTCAGGGTTAATCCGCTCTAATCGAAGTCTGCGAACATCGCGCCGATATGCAGCGGCCCCAATTCCCGGTGGCGGTTTTCGGAACGCAGCCGCCACACGGCCTGATGCAGTTGGTCCGAGGCCATGCCGTTACGCACGGCGGTATAGGCTTCGATAAAAGCGGCCAGATTGTCGCAGATCTTGACCAGTTCGCCGTCTTTGGGGTCAAAGCAGTCCTGGTTATAGCGGTTTTGCAGGTCGTCAAAGCCGACGGCCGCGGCCCGGCCCTTGTCCACCACGCAGTTGGTGAATTCCGATTCCATGCCCAAACCCAGATAATAACGCAGACGGTCGGCGATAAAGGCCAGATTCTGCTCTTGCAGAGGCCCCAGAATACGACGGTCGAGGGCTTCGCCTTCATAGTTTCTGACCAGAGCGTCCAGTCCGCCCACCGATTTTTTCACCGGCGAGATGATGTCCCGGGTCAACACCTCCGGCAGGTCGTGCAGCAGGCCGGTCAAAAAGTTGTTCACCAGCCGCGCGGAGCAGGCGCCCAGACTGAGGCTGAAGAAATAGGCGTAGCAGGCCACGATGAACATGTGGCCGATAACGGAGGTTTCGGGCACACGCGGGGTCTGGGACCAGCGTTTCTGAAAGCGTAACTGCCCGCACAGGGTCGCCAACTTGTGCACGGCAGAATCGGGCCGTTCTTCCAGCAGATCGGTTACGCCGGCCAGAGAGGAGTGCAGGCGCAGGCGGGTGACGAAACTGGCCTCAATTTCCGCCAGTTCGTCATCAAATCCGTTCAGGGGCTGCAGAAGCTTGAATTCCCAGAAGCTGGCGTAATGGTGGGCCGCGTCCAATATCCGCGCGGCCGCTTCCGACCGGGCCCCGTTCCGCACATAATCGGCCAGACGGGCCGCAAAGGCTTCTCCCAAAGGTTTTATATGAGGTTCGAGCTCTTTGAGCACCCAGTCGGCCAACTGGGCGAAATGGACCGGGTTCTGTTTGATGCGGTAAAACACCGGGGGCTTGATGTCCGTGACCACCAGGCGGAACAGGTAGTCAAAGATGCCCCCTTCGACGACATCCAGTTCCAGACGCAGCTTTTCTGCGGCCGAAGCGTTCCGGGCGTTTACCTGGCAAAGCAGCCAGGCCGCGATCATTTTATGCGCCTGCTTATCCACTTCGATAAGGTCCATGGGCCGCAGTTTGTCGTTCCAACGCTTCATGTACGCGCCGGAAAATATGAACTGGAGCAAATTTTTGTGAATAACAGCCATGCCGTCTCCCTGGCGTGCTTCAAGCCGTCGCCCATGTTCCCGCGCCTTTGCAAAATTCAAAAATGCGCATATGGTGTCCGTTGCTATAGCCTGTTCATTTTTTTTCGAAAAGCCCTTGCCCCGCCATTTTTCCATTGACATTAGCCAGGGGACCGCATAAGTAGTTCGTCTTTCGAGCAGTGCTGTTAAGGAGAATCTTGCGATGAAGACATTCAGCCCCAAGCCCGAGGACATCAACCGCCAGTGGTACATGGTGGATGCCGACGGTAAAATTCTTGGCCGCCTGGCCAGCATGCTGGCCTACCGCCTGCGCGGCAAGCACAAGCCTGAATTCGCCCCCCATATGGACAACGGCGATTTCATCGTTGTGATCAACTGCGACAAAATCAGAGTGAGCGGCAAAAAGCCGGCTCTGAAAAAATACTACCACCACACGGGCTATGTGGGCGGCCTGAAGGAAACCACGCTGGCGACCATGCTTGCCGACAAGCCCGCCCGCGTTCTCATGGCCGCCGTGAAAGGCATGCTTCCCCGCAACCGCCTGGGCCGGGCTCTGCTGAAAAAGCTGAAAGTATACGCCGGCGGCGAACACCCGCATGCCGCGCAGAACCCCACGGCCCTTTCGCTGTAAGGAGTAAACAATGGCTGCTGAATTTGACTACGGCACCGGCCGCCGCAAAAACGCCACCGCCCGCACCCGGCTGTACGCCGGCAGCGGTTCCATCGAAGTGAACGGCCGCGCCTTTGAATCCTATTTTCCCCGCAAATCCTTGCAGATGGTCATCCGCCAGCCTCTGACCCTGACCAAACTGCTCGACAAGCTCGACGTGAAAGTCACCGTCTGCGGCGGCGGCGTCACCGGACAGGCCGAAGCCGTGCGCCACGGCATTTCCCGCGCCTTGCTCGGCGTTGATCCCGGCCTGCGGGGCGTATTAAAGAAAGCGGGCCTTCTGACCCGCGATGCCCGCAAAAAAGAACGGAAAAAGTACGGCTTGCGCGCCGCGCGCGCCCGGTACCAATACTCCAAGCGTTAACCCGCGTTGTTCAGCGAGACAAAAGGCCCGGCAGACGGGCCTTTTGTCTATGCACCCTTCGGGCAGCCAAAGGCTGGAACTTCTATGACCCATCTTTCTCCGCATCCGGGCAAAATCCAACCCCACGGCTGCATCAGCCTGATCGGCATGGCCGCTTCCGGCAAGACCACCGTCGGCCGGGAACTGGCCGCCATCCTGGGCTGGGCCCATGTCGACACCGATCATGTGATTGAAGCCCTTTACGGCGCGCGATTACAGCATCTGACCGATTCGCTGGGCAAAGAAGGTTTTCTGGACATGGAAGCCGCCGTCATCCGGACTCTGGCCGTAAGCAGAGCCGTCCTGTCCACAGGCGGCAGCGTCGTTTACCGTCAGGAGGCGGTGGGCTTTCTGGCCGGGCTCGGCCCTCTGATTCATATCGACGTGCCGCTGTCCATCATTCTGGCCCGCATCGCCCGCAAACCCGACAGAGGACTCGCCATCGCGCCGGGGCAAACCATTGAAGACCTGTATGCCGAACGTCGTGTGCTGTACCAAAGTGCGGCCACAGCCACCTTCGCCGGCGGCGAAGGTCCGGCCGCGGTCCTGGCCCGCAATATCGCCGAATGGCTGGCTCTTCCCTGATCGCCTGGGGCCTGTTCGCGCAAAGGCTTTTTGTCCTCCGGCCGCTCAGAAAGCCTGTGCGTGAACAGGCCCTGGGGCATATTCGCGACAAAAGGCCTTTTTACGCGAACCGGCGGCGTAAAAAGGCCTTTTTAGTCATGCGCCGACGCTTTATAGCATTTTACGCTTGAAATAGTCGCTTAACGGCGAGTCAAACTCGCCTACGCCTATTTCGCGGCAAGGATTTGCGGACAAATTCTTGCAGAGCATTTCAAGTGTGAAATGCTCTAGGCAGCGTGTTTGCGGCGCTTTTCCCAGAGTTTCATGTCTTTCATTTTTTTACGGCGCTCGCGCTGCAGCGATTTGCAGACCAAAGGAGTATTGCGCTTGATGCCCCATTTGTCACGGTAGGCATCCGCATCGACCCCATGCGACGCCAAATGTTTCTTGGTCAATATTTTAAAAGATTTTCCGCACTCAAGACACACGACGCTCTGTTCCTTGATCGCCTTGCGTACAAGAATTCCCTGCTCTTGCGCATCTTCAACCGGCTGGGCGCTCCCACACACGCCACGTATTCCTTCAGCCAGTTTTTGAACCATTGAAATAATTTCCTCTTCAGCCATGGTTCGCACTTTTGCTTGTGCTTTAACGATTTCAAGCGCTTCCTTCAAATAATCATCCATTGTCTACCTCTCGATATGTATTGGCCGGCAGTCTTACTATTCATGAATACACAACATACTCACAAATAAATTTAAAAAATACGAAACCATTTCCTTCTTTTATTTCATCGTTTTGTTTTATTCTCTATGTTGTGTCAATAGAAATTTAGCTTTATTTTACAATTTTCTCTTTCACTTTTTAGGTGAAAGAAGCCGGCCGTGTCGCCTGATCGGCGGCGTCATTCAGCATTTTTCATTCCTGCCGCACGTCGCATATCTCTCTGCTCGACGCGCCGGGTTTCGGCCTTGTCGGCGACAGATCTACGTAAAATTTCACAGAATGTGCAAAATTTACATGCAGCGCGACTCGGCGCCGCGGCGGTGCGATGCCATCCCCAAAACGGTCCTGCCGCATTTCGAAGCGAGCAACAAACGCGGGCGGCAATGCCGCCCGCGTTGAAACGTTTTTACGCCGCCGTATTTCGAAAATCAGGGAAGCACTGATTCATTCGCCTTTCGGAAACGCTGAGTTTTTTCGTTTGGCAAGGCGCGAGCTTTTTTTCAAGCAGAGGCTGGACTCTTCCGTCCTGCCCTGCTTGAAAAAAGGCG
>JAVBRE010000163.1:0-5586 GCA_031548325.1 Desulfovibrionaceae bacterium | reverse complement strand
CGATGCGGGTGTTGATGCCCACGGCTTCCGCGGCCTGCATCAGTTCGTGCACGGCCCTGGGTTCCACGAAGTTGTAATAGATGACGGTCAGGGAACGGATTCCCTTGATCCAGGCGTCCATGATGAGGTGGGTCGGGGTTTTGCGGCCTTTGGTGTTGGCGTCGTGAACGTGGTTGTCGAAGGTCAGCTGGTCCCACTCTTCCGGCATTTCCAGCAAATGATAGCGTTGCAGCATGGCCCGCACGACGCGGCGCCTGCCGGAAGCGGCCGAGCGAAAGTCGCGGGCCAGGCGCAGTTGGCGGTCCGGATCGCCATAGGCGCGCACCAGGTCCTTCATGATCTGGATCAGCACCCGGCCCGTGTTGCGGCGAAAGGTGGAAGCGGCGGTGTACAGCACCTCGTCGTGCAGCGAGCGCAGGGCCAGGATGCGGTCGGCGGCTTCGCCGGCTTCCAGAGAATCGAGCAGGTTGATGACCGCGTAGGCCACGCGCAACTCGCGGGATACGGCCAGTTCCTTGATGCCGTGCGGGTGCAGTTCGGGGGCGAAGAACCGCTTGCCGCTCCGGCCGCCGCCCTCGCCGTTCCCGCTCCGCCCTCGCCGGTCGCCTTCCAGCATGCGGTTGACCATGGCAAGCAGCGCGTGGTCCTGCTGATCAAAAAAAAGTCTGGAAGAAACCATGTGTTATCCTTTACAACAGGCGCAACATGACGCAAATCATATATCCGCCGTTGCGTCAATTGCTTACGCCGCAAGATAACTGCGTAACCCGGGCAAGAAAGGACAGGCCATGCGCGAAAAGGGCTTTGATCGGGAAAGTTGGAACGCGACCTACGCCGGCGGCGGGCAACTGAACCGCTATCCCGCCGACGGGGTTGTTTCGTTGTTGTACCGCCTGACGGCCGGACGCGACAGGGCCGCGACAAAGGTGCTGGAAGTGGGCTGCGGCGCGGGCAACAACGCCTGGTTTCTGGCCAGAGAGGGCTTTTGCGTCACCGGCGTGGACGGCAGCCCGCATTGTCTGGAATACGCCCGCAAACGCTTTGCCGAAGAAAAACTGTGCGGCGCCTTTTTGCAGAAGACATTTCTGGAACTGGACCAGGTGCCCGGCGGGCCTTTTGACCTGATTCTGGACCGGGAAGCCCTGGCCCACAACCAGTGGGAGGACCTTCTTCGGATCATGCCGATGATAGCGGGCCTCTTGCGGCCGGGCGGCTGTTTTCTGTCCTTTTTTTTCGCGTCCGACCATCCGGACAGGCGTTTCATGGGCCGTTCGGAGCACGGCGCGACCTGGTTCGACCCTTCGGCCCCGGTGTTCGGCGGCGCGGCCTGGGTGACCCTGCTGGACGAGGCGCATCTGCGGGAACTCTTCAGCCCCTTCATCCTTGTGGACCTCTACAAACGCAGGCTGGAATCCTATACCCGGAAAGACGAACCCTACGTGGGCGACAGCGAATGGATCGTCGTCTGCAAGACGCCGTCCTGACGCGGCGGGTCCGTTGCAAGGTCGCTGAAAACCGGCCGCGGCGCGTTTGCCCCGCCTTCTTTTCTCAGGGTTTTTCCCCCGGCCTGAAGCCGGACTTCAGGCCGATTTTTTCTCGCTTTTTGAGTTCCGCTTCCAGTTCCGGAGAAAGCCGCAGAGGAGGCACGGGGTCGAGGGCCAGCGACAGGGTGCCCCCCGGCGTGAGCGCAAAGGCGGCGCAGTCGTCCATGAGCTTGCGCAGTTCGCTGTTCTGCGGCAGTTTGTCGCGTTTTTGTGTCAGTATGGCGGCAATTTCCTCGCGCATGCGTTGCGGCGGTATTTTGCTGTCATCTTTGCCTGTTTCGTTCGCATAAAAACCGAGCAGCAGTTTTGACGCGCCGATATCAGTGAAACTGAATGAAAAATGACGCAGTTCTCCCTTGTCGTCGGCCGCGTCGGGGTCAATAGGAAAATCACCGATCTCCGCCGCGCTTTGCGCTTCGGCGACGCCCGTCAGCTTGTCTCTGCCTGTCCAGCGAAAGTCCGCGAAACCTTCCCTGGCGCTGATGCCGTCGACGCTCTGGCTGCCGGACAGGGACAGGTCAAGGGGCGCGTCGATGCCCTTTACCCGCAGAGCGATCAGCATGGGCAGCATGAAGCCTTCCCCAGGCTGCACGCCGTCGTATGTGAATGTTCCCTGAGCCTTGACGGCCAGATTGTCGGTCATTTCCAGAGAGAGGTCGAGGCCCAGGCCGTCCGTCCATATGATTTCGCTGTCGCCGTCCGGGTCGAGAAAGCGGGTCTTGGACAGGCGGAATTTTTCCAGAGCAAGCCCCTGCCCTTTGAAAACACCGCGCCCCGGCCCTTTGCCGCCGGCTTCCGCCAGGTTCCGGAAAAAGACGGCGAAGTCCGGCAGTGCAAGCCGGTCCCATTGGGCCTGCTCGCTACGGACGACCAGGGACGGGGTCCGCAGTTCGACGCCTTTGGATTCCATCCGCCCCCAGAGCCGCGCCGTCAGATCGCGAATTTCGCTGAAATCTTCCCGCAAGGTGTATTTCCAGCCGCTTTCCGTTGAATCGGAGACGGTGTTTTTCGAGACAAGACTGCCGATGCGCATGCCGTTCAAAGCCTCGGCCAGGGCCGCCGCTATCCGGCAATGATCCGGGTCGACGCGCAGCGACCCGTCTTCGGGCAATACCTCGCGCGGCAGTCTGGCCCATTCACGCAACACGGCGGGCAGGTCGCCGCCTATATCCTCAATGAGGTATTCCTCCGTTTTTTCCGAATAGGTCGGGCCGGTCAGGGTCACGCCGCGCAGCAGCGCCGCATCTGCGATCCGTTGCGTTCCGCCCGCCTTTCCGGTCAAAATTTCGGGTCGCAGGCCGCGAATTTCAGCTTGTTCCACCGTGAGAGTCCAGGCGAGGTCATCCCGGCGGGTGCGAAACTCCAGTTTTTCGAGAATCAGAGCGGAACCCGTCCGGTCAAGGCTGATATTCGCGACGCGCAGGCTGTACGGCGGGGGCACCCGGCTTGCCGCATCCTTCGCGGCGCGCAGCAGAGCCGGTTCACGCGTCAGGAACCAGGCCGCGCCGGCGGCCGCGAGCAGAAGAATGACGGCGCCGAAAATGTAACGCGCTTTTTGGGTCGACATGGATCTCCCTCGACAAAAGAAGAGTTCGTAAACGAGGTTACTTTAATATTTTTATAAAAGTTAAAATATTAACATAACCTAATCGGCCGTGAACGGCGCTATCCTGCCGTCAAATCCGGTCGCGGCCCGCCGCCTGTACAGGTCGTGGTCCGCCGGATTGTTGCCGTGCAGGTGTTTTTCGTAATCCACTTCCATCATGATGCTGAACGGGTTGTGAGCCAACTGGCCCGTGGACAGGGCGATCATGGACAATTCCGTGTCCGCGAAATGGGATTTGTATTCGGGATGAAAGACGAAATTGCGGTATACGGAAGCGGCCCAGGCGCGGGCGGCCAGACCGAAGACCGCGAGTTTGCCGAAAAACCTGCCGTCGTTGAAGGCCAGCAGGCCGGAAGAGGTTTTTTGCAGAGTTTCCTGCCCGTAATCGAGCCAGTACTGCCCCGGATAGGCGTCTTGCGCCACATAGGCGAAATAGTCCGATGCGGTTCGGGCATAGAGCATGTTCGTCGTCATGATGAAGCCCAGGCGGCAGTCGTCTTCGGCGATAACAAGCAGGCCGGGCCGTTCCGTCCGCCGGATCATGACCTCGGCGGCCTTGCGGGCCAGAACCATGTCGACGGCGGGCATGACGACAACGGTTTCGTATGCGCCGTCGCTTTTGAACCGCGCGAGCGCGGATGTCCTGATGCAGCGCAATTCAAGCATGCCCGCCAGCCTCCAGTTCCGCCAGGTGTTTTTTCGCGGCCTCATGTCCGGGGTCCAGTTCCAGGGCGGCCGTCAGGTAATGTCGGGCCTTGTCCGCGTTGCCCATGAATTTGTGGCAGAGGCCCAGGTTGGCGATATCCGTAATCGAGCCCTTGTCCAGCCGGGTCAGCACGTAATCGAAATTCTCCGCCGCCTCGCTGTAGCGTTGCAGCTTGAACAGCGCCACGCCGCGCAGATTGTGGTATTCCTTCATATCCGGGCAACGGTCCCTGGCCGCCGTCAGGTGGGGCAGGGCCTCGTTCCATTTTTCTTCCAGGGTATGGGCGTAGCCCAGGTAAAAAGCGGCCAGGGCGAAGGCGTCGTCATCGGGCTGCAGGGGCAGGGAGGCAGCGAATTCCCTTTCGGCCGAAGCAAGATCGCCTTCACGCAGGCTTACAAGGCCTTTGAAAAAAGGAGTGCAGTGCAGTCCGCCGTAAATGTCGTCGATCAGGGTCAGGCCGGCGCGGGCCTTGTCCGGGTCTTCCTCTTCTTCCGCCAGCAGGCGGCCGATGAAAAGCCCCAGGCTGGCGTTGGCGTCCCGTTCGCGAAAAGCCAGACCCGGCGCGAAAGAATAGTGGCTGGGCACGCCGGTGACGGGGCTCGAGGTGTCCACGGCGTAAAGCGTGAAACCCCGTGACGCCAGGCCGTCAATGATCGCGCGCAATTCGTCCGCCATATCCGGCAGTTCCAGAGACGGCAGACTGTCCAGAGCGACAGACGGCCCTTTATGCAGCCAGGCCGCCTCTTCCGGGCGGCTGAATTTGGGCAGGCCGGAGGCCTCGTAGCATGCGCCGGTTACAAAGTCCCCGGCCAGTTGCGCCACTTCGGTCACGGCCCGGATGGCGGCCTTTTCCGGGCTGCTGGCCGTTCCGGCGGTAAAGACGATTTCCGAACGCCCCGGAAAGGTGGCGGGGTCCCAGGCCAGAGCGCCCACCGTGGGCGCGGGCATGCCCAGGGAAAAGTCTTTGAGGATCAGCTTTACGCCGTTGTCCGTAAAACGCCGGATCAGATCGGCAAGCACCGGGCTGTCGACCAAGGCCGTGTCGATAGTCGGCAAAACCGGACAGTCTTTGGCGATCAGCGCGCAGACGTGGCGTTCGACCAGTTCACAGGCCCCTTGCAGCAGGGATTCTTCCGCCGTGTTGCCGGCCGAGGAGCCGTTGAATTCCCCCAGTTTGCGGAACCAGCCGAGAGGGGCGAAGAGTTCGCGTTCCCCTCTCAGGTCGGTCACCGGCCGGAACTCCCAGGTTATCAGGTCCAGCATGGCTTCGGCCTGCCCTTCGCTGACCCGGTCTCCGACCGAATCGATAATCGCGGACAGGGGCAACAAGGAATCGCCGAAGCGCTTTTCGGCTTCGGACCATATCAGATTCGCCGTCGGGGCCTTTCTCCAGTAGCTGAAGAAGCCGAAGCGCTCCATCAGTTCCATCAGAGCGGAAGCTTCGGCCTGGGCCTCGCTGGCCCCTTTGCCCATCTGCTTGCGGACCGGCAGAACGGAGGCGGCGCTTTTGCCCACCACGCTCATAAATACCGGTATGCCCAGACGCCCGACGTCGGCTCGCCGGGTTTCGGTCAGAATCTGCACGCCGGTGGCTTCCAGGGCGGCCAGGCGTTCGCGTACGCGGGCCACCGTGGCCGAAGGGGAAAGGGCCTTGTCCGCTTCCCGCGTATGCCCCTTGGGGCACGAAGTTATATGAATCACTCTGTTTCCTTTTTTAGAACAAAGGGGTT
>JAVBRE010000088.1:0-12962 GCA_031548325.1 Desulfovibrionaceae bacterium | reverse complement strand
GGAGCGTGGATTGAAACAAGTCTCAGCTCAAGCTCCAACGCCCAGAAAAAAACGTCGCTCCCTCGCGGGAGCGTGGATTGAAACTTCACAACATGCCCCCTCTGCTGGTGGTATTAATAGTCGCTCCCTCGCGGGAGCGTGGATTGAAACTTCGGAAAAAGTCGCCACCCAGAAAAGCACGGGCCAGTCGCTCCCTCGCGGGAGCGTGGATTGAAACTTTAATACTTTGAATATCTTGTTCTGGAAGAATATCGTCGCTCCCTCGCGGGAGCGTGGATTGAAACGCCTGGGATTTGGAAACCAACACCAAAGCTGTGCGTGTCGCTCCCTCGCGGGAGCGTGGATTGAAACCACCGTAAATTACCCCGGCCAGATAGCAGCACGCGTCGCTCCCTCGCGGGAGCGTGGATTGAAACAGATTACGAGTGCCGGGCTTGAATTTTTGAGCCAGGTCGCTCCCTCGCGGGAGCGTGGATTGAAACGCGTTCTTGTCATGCTCTTTCGCGTGTCGCTCCCTCGCGGTGTTGGCTGTGGCGGCAAAGCGGAACATGGGATGTGGATGAATCAGTTCACCGTTGTTTTCAGGGATGCAGAGCGGCTGGCCGTCGAGGATGCCGTTCAGCCCTGTGGCTGTGGACGGCTCCAACAGATCAAGTTCGTTGAGCAGACATAACCCCCCGTGGCGCATGGCAAGGGCCAAGGGGCCGTAGGCGAAGGTCATGTTGCCGTTCTGGATGGTGTGATGTCCGACCAAATCCTGAAATTCAAGATGGTTGTACCCGGTCACTTCAAAGACGGGATAGTTGAGCCGGGCCGCCAGTTGGCAAATGCCGCTGGACTTGCCCGCTCCTGTGGGGCCGCAGACATAGAGCGGCGTGGGCGGCGCGATGAACCAGACCACGAGATCGCGGCTATGTTCGTGGAAGATGTAGGCAGGGTTTACTTTCGGGGTGAACGACGAGGCTTCGGCATAGCCTTTGACGAGAGTGCCGGAAGGACTGCCGCTGAAGACCGTTCCGGCGTCGAGGTCGGTGGGGATGAGATTGGCGAGGAAATTCGGAGTGTGTGACATGAATTTCTCCTGAAATCGGCTAAATATAATGAAAAAGCCCGCTGACTCCGAAGAATCAACGGGCTGTAATGTGACGTTTTATTTGCAATTCAGCGGTATACCTCTTTTCGATTGCCGATTTTGATCACCATGACAGACAGTGTGCTGTCTTTGATATCGCAAATGACCCGGTAATCTCCAAGGCGAAACCGCCAGAAATCTCCGAGAGGGCCGGACAGCGCTTTGCCGTTGGACCGTGGGTCAGGCAGTGTGGCAATGCGCGTGTCCATGAAATCGAGAATGCGCTTGGCCGTCTGGCGATCCAGTTTGCGGAGGTATTTCAAGGCTGAATCGGTGTAGTTAATCGTCCAGGCCAAGTTCCCTCCTCACATTTTGGGACGTGTGGACAGGTTCTTTCCCCTTGCGAACATTTTCAAGCACATCGGCGGCAAGGTAGTAGTCCTCCATGTCATCCAAGCCTTTCTCTATGATTTCACGTAGATAATAGGCTTTGGTGCGTCCGGTGCTGGTCGCCAGAAAGTCCAGGCGGGATTCGGCTTCCGGGGATAGTCTTATCGTGGTGGGCATGACAACCTCATCTTTGTAGTTGTTGTATTCATATACATACAGCAGGCAGTCATTGTAGACAAGCCCTTTGATGGGCGAAGCCATGCCGAACACAACAGACTATTGAAAATGCTCAATTTTTACTGTTTTACGCTGTTTATAGGGCTTATAAACAAGCGTTGAAACGATTTTCCTTCCATTTCACACGATGCGACGAGGTTTTCAGCCACATTTTCAATGCAATTGCGATTAGCGAGTTCCTGAAGCAGGCGTTCCTTGCTGAGAGAACGCCTTCCGGCTTGTTGCGAAACCCTGAAGCGGTGGGTTCCGGCATTGAGCCAGCCGCCGTTGGCAGAGGAACAGGCGTAGGTTGCCTTTAGTCCTGACTCGATTTTCTCTATTGCTGCATCCACGATCTCCCTGTTTTCCTTCAGTAGGGACAACTGCTCCATCGTTGGTTGCAATTCCGGATAATATTCGCTGTCCGCGAATTTCGGACAACCGGCATTCCAGTCACAATACGCGCATAAGGCGTGGAATCCTTTGGCGTATTCCACGTCATTGATCGAGATGGAGCCATTGTCGTAGTCCCGCAGGTGCTTCCAGAGCGTTGCCGCCGTGTCCAGACACAGGTTCAGTATATTTGCGTCAGGAAGATATGGGCCGTATGCTGTGGCGTCGGACATGGACACGCACAGTACCCAAGCTTCCATATCCACCTCCGCAGGATCGTGCGGCATGGTGATGCCGAAGCGTTCCCGGCATAACTCGCGGAATGTTCGTCCATCAAAGGCCGGGCTGTTCCAGAGGGCTTGCAGCAGGCCGATTTGTCCGTACACTTGCGCCTCGTATGAGGCATACAGCGTGGACGGCAGGTTCTCTGTGCTTTTAAGTTCCGGCAGGTCGTGGCTTGTCCCAGACCAACACGAAATCAGGATGCGCCTTGACCGGCGTTCCTTGGTGAAGCGTTGCCAGTTCAAGTTGCGGGAGGATGCGGAGATTGCAGGCGGTAAGCGCCTGGTCGATGCCGTGTTCCAGTGTCCGCGTTGCAGTATCAGTTGTCGTTGCAAATCGGTGTTATTGTCAGGATGCGCTTTACAGGCCAATGCGGAACGCGGACACTCCAGCGCTCTGCCGATGTCGCTCATGCCAATGTATTGGCTGCGGTCGCCAAGTGTGTCCGCCACTGTTTTGGTTGCGTGAAGCTGTAATCCTTTGCTGATAAGGGCAAGCAGAGCGGATGATTTGTCAGACGGCGTTTGCGACATGAGCGTTCTCCTCGTACTTCCACCACATATTGCGTTGTGAACTCCAAGTGAAACCCGCTCCCGCCAGCAAGGCTTTCTTCGCCTGCGTGTTGCCGGAAGCGACGATGCAGGGGCGTCCGTCCTGAGCCGTCACCGTCTGATAGGTGGATGCCGTCTATTTTCGGTAAACGGGGTGTGGGTGGGCTTTCAGGCATCGTTTTTGAGGCTGTTTTCGACGGGTGACCTTGGCCGGTTCATGAAAAGGGCCTTTTTGCGTCTGAGGGGCATTTCTGGCCTTTCTCGGAGGTAGAAGCGAATTCATGGGAATTTTAGCGCCTTCACCGTCGTCATCATCGTCTGTGACGATGCCGATGAGCGTGGAGACCGCGTACCTGCGTGAATAGGTCATGGCGCTGCCGTAGCCCTGTGGGTCCGCTTTGGGGAGCGGCATGATCAAGAGCGACGACTGCCACTGTCCAGATTTGCAAAAAACACTTCGGAATCTTCCGGCGCTTCATCTCTGCTTTTGAGAGTATATGATCTGATTTTCGATGCAACCGTAAGCGTATAGCATTCAAATAGCGAATCGTGACCATGGCGCTGACTCATACGGTGTTTCACTGTGTTCCTCCATTTTTCAACCGCCTCTTCACTTTCCCATACGGACAAGCTGAGAATGTTGCCCTCATCGACAATGCTTTTAAATCTCTCCGACCGAATGAATCCTTCTGAGCGCTCAAGTTCCGCCTTTAACTCTGCCGCCAGAGTGAGATATGCCTTCACACCTTCTTCCTTGACCTTCACTTCAAACAAAACAAATACCATTACCTGCTCCCGTTTTTTGAATTAGCCCAGGAACATATCCCGCCGCAGTTTATGAAATTGCATTGGGTTACGTTGTGCGATCTTCTGGTTTGCGTCGATTTTCACATCAAGCCGGGCATCTCGGCCAGATCTATACACTTTTTCTCACAGCGCCGTTCCCTTACTCGGAACGAAAAATTGGGACATATCCACGCCTTCCAGCTCCAGTAATTTGATTTTTTTGTCGATCCCTCCGGAGAATCCCGTCAAACTGCCATTGGAACCAACGACCCGGTGACATGGGATAATAATGGAAATAGAATTATGCCCCACCGCGCCGCCTACCGCTTGACTGGACATGCTTTCTTTATTCATCCGGGCGGCCATTTTTTTTGCGATTTCGCCGTACGTAGTGCATTGGCCGTAAGGGATCTCACATAAAATGTCCCAGACGGCTTTCCTGAACTCGCTGCCAATGGGCGCCAATGGCAATTCTGCAATTGCCGGTTTTTCACCGGAGAAATATGCGTCCAGCCACTTTTTTACTTTGGCAAAACCCGGCAGGTCGGGTTTTTCTTCGACACGGCCTTTCAGCGTTGCCGCGAAGTATTTTTGCCCGCTCATCCAAAGGCCGATAAGATTTTCACCGTCGTTGGCCAGAGTGATCGCCCCCAGAGGGGAGGCATAGCTGGTGGTGTAAAGCATTATAATCTCCTACGTTTTTAATGAATTCCATAAATTGATTGTCGCATAACCGCGCCATGGACGCCAAACTTCCGCAGCGTGCAGGATTTCATTTTCGGATAACGGAGCAAGCGCTTTTTTGACGCCGAGATCCGTGTGCGGAAAAGCATCGGGCCAACCCATCGCTCGCATAGCAATGTATTGAGCTGTCCAAGCCCCTATGCCCGGAATGGACATCAATTTTTTTATTTCCCTTTCCGGCTGCATGCAGAGTGTAAAATCAATCTCTCCAGCTGCAATTTTTTGCGCCAGCCCCAGTATGGTATTTGCCCTGACGCGTGTTACGCCAAGAGGGCCGAGATGGTCGGAAATTTCGCCTTCCAATGCAATAATATCATGCGCGGATGGGAATGTGTGCGCCAACCCGGCGATGCCCGTCTCAACTTGCGTACCATAAGTTTTTGCGATTCTGCTCGCCAGCGTGCCAGCCGCTTTAACAGTTATCTGTTGCCCTAACACCGCTCGCACGGTCATCTCAAAAGGTTCGAAACAGCCGGGTAACCTTGTGCCGGGCACACAGAGGCCGGGGTGGATGTCGTTCATCACCGACAACATTTCGTAAACAGCGTCCGGATAACAGTACAGATCAAATAAATTACGCACGCGGGCGAGCAGATGTGGCAAGGCGGGCAGCAATGCCGAGCTGACAGTCAAGGTCAGCGCATTTTTTTTCGGTCTATGCCCCACCCGCAACCATCCGTACACATGCTTTTTTTCTGCGGTCACATAGCGGACTGTCCGCATGTAGCAGTCATCGCCGACGGCTTCTACGCCGGGAATACAGCGTTGAGCCAGAAAATCGAGGATTTGATCCCATAGATACGGAGGGCGGTAGCCGAGCATCAACGTGGCGTTGCCTGCGCTTTCTTTGTTGTTGGAAATTTGCTTGCGCAACGCCGTTGGCGGCATGCGGTATTGCTGCTTGAACAAATCATTGAACCGTCGCAAACTGCCGAACCCGGCCGCCATGGCGACGTCCATTACAGAAAGAGCCGTATCCGTGAGGAGGTTCTTGGCGAGCAGCAGCCTGCATGTCTGGAGGTATTGCACTGGAGATACTTTGAACTCGGTGGTAAACGCTCTGCGGAGATGCCGCTCCGAACAACCCAGCCGATGCACGTACTCCGCGATGTTTTGTCCGCTTCCGCAGCTCTCTTCCAGCAACCTGGCCGCTTTGCGGACAAGGGCGGAAGTGGCGTCGATGGGAGCCGCGCCGGGAGCAAGCTCTGGTCTGCACATCAGGCACGGCCGGTATCCGGCGTGTTCCGCAGCCGCGGCGGATTCATAAAACGAGCAATTTTTTTCCTTGGGCAATCTGGCCGGACAAACGGGGCGGCAATAGATACCGGTAGACAAAATGCCCACGAAAAAGCGGCCGTCGAACCGGGCGTCTTTTGCTTTGAACGCCGCGTACCAGGCGCGGGTGTCTATGGTATGCATGGCCGATCTCCTTTTTCGGGAAAGTAGTCTTTTTTTTCGAAAACTACTCGCCGTTTTCGGCCATGCATATCTTTTTATTCAAAGAGTGAAATTACTCCGGAGCGGACAGGGGAAACCGCGTGCGTTCCGGACCGCGCAGCACCGGTTTGCCGATGCGCGCGGCGATTACCTTCAGCATATCCATAAATACGAGGCGGTGCAGAGGATATACCGCGTACCAGTAAGCCCGGCCCGGCAGGCCGTGGGGTTTGAAGTACAGGCTGAGCACCAGTTCCGTGCGGGGAGCGCCCGGGTTTTGGCCCAGGTCTTCGGGCGCGGTTTTTTCGGACGTTCCGGCGCTTCCTTCCGGCTCGTGAGGGATGACGCGCAGATCCAGCAGGCCTTCACCCGGCAAGCGCATTTCCGTGAACAGAAGCAGGCGCTTTTGCGGCTGAATGTTAAGCACCCTCCAAAAATCCAGCCCGTCGCCAACGTATAGCTCCTCGCCGTTACGGCGCCCCCTGTGCGCACCCGGCCCGCCGACCATCTTGTCCATCAGCCCGCGCAGACGCCATAACAGGTTTTTGCCGTACCAACCCGTCGTGCCTCCTATGCGGATGATGGGCTGCCACACCTCGTCGGGGTCGGCTTCCAGCAAAATGGAATAGGCGTCGTTGTATGCCGCCGTCTTGGCGTATCCGGCGTCGCCGTGCACCAGCCATTCCGGGGGCGCAGTCATGCCCGCGTCGAACCAGCTGCTTTTCACTGATTGGTTCAGCAGATGGCCCAAGGCGCGTTCCATAGCCGTGCGAATGGATATGAGCTCCTGGGGAATGATCTGCCGGATGCGGTTTTCTTTGCATACGACCTCGTTGCGCATGCCTTCGATCAGGGGGCGGGCCAGAGCGCCGGGAATGGGTGTGACCAGGCTGATCCAATGGGCGGAAAGTTTTAGTGACAGCCAGGGCAGGGGAATGAGCAGACGGCGGCGCAAACCGGCAGCCTCGGCGTACAAGTGGAAGATATCCTCGTAGCTGAGGATGTCCGGACCGCCGATATCGTAGGTTTCCCCGGCGGTTTCCGGATGTTCGAGCACCCCGACTAGATAGCCCAGGGTGTTGGTAATGGAAATAGGTTGGGTGCGCACATGGGTCCAGCGGGTGGTGAGCATGATGGGCAGGCGATCCACCAGCCAGCGGATCATCTCGAAGGATGCCGACCCCGCGCCGATGAGTTGGGCCGCGCGCAATGTGGTCAGTGGTGTGTCGGCTAGGGAAAGAATCTCCGCCACCTCGCCGCGCGAGCGCAGATGCGCCGAAAGGTGCGGGTCGTCGGGCAGCAAACCGGAAAGATAGATAAGTCGCTGCGCCGATCCGCCCTTGAGGGCGCGGACCATATTGCAGGCGGCGTGCCTGTCCGCGACGCTGAAGTCTCTGTGGCCTTCCTCCATGCAGTGCACCAGGTAATAGACCGCGCCGCAACCTTGCACAGCCCGGCGCAGGCTTGCCGGATCCAATACATCGCCTTGGGCTATTTCCAGGTTATCGTGATTTCCCCAAGGCCTGGATAGCACCTTTTCTGTGCTGCGGGAAAACACCCGCACGCGATATCCCTTTTGCAGCAGTCGGGGAACAAGGCGTCCCCCCACGTACCCGGTCGCTCCGGCTACCAGTACGGGGTCGCGCATATGGCCTCCTTTGCTTATCTTTTTTGTACCCTTGCGGGAGACAGATTGCAAGGGCTCGACCCAAATGGCGACGCGCCTTGGCGCGGAAGCCCGAATTATATTGTTAACTCGTTTGTATTGGTGGCTAAATAAAAAATCGAAAGAATGTCTGTGCCATGCGTGAGAATAAATTATTTTTTTATGATAAATTGGTTATGAAAACGGGCTATTCCCCGTTGACACCCGAACTGCAACAAATTATTTTTTATGTATTCTTAATCTATCAGAACCTCCTTTATGATCTAAAACTATCCCCCAGGGGGGAATTGATGGACAAGACGGTGAGGTCGATAAAATCATTTTCGTAACCCCTTTCTTCAGAGAGGGGCAATACGCACGGCTCCTATCCGCCGGAGACGGAGCCAGTCGGCGGATGGAGCTGACTGTGGATTGAAGGAAAGAAAGAAACATGGAGCAATCAATGTGGAATTAAGGCCCGCACTAAGAGAAAAGATTATGCGTCTGATCGACAAAGGCGTGACATTTTGCAACCCTATGAGCATTGATATTGGCGACGAAGTCGATATTAATCGCATTTCGGGCGACGGCATCAAAATTTACCCGGGTTGCCGGATCTATGGCGACAAAACGGTCATTTCGGCCGGCGCGCAGATAGGCCGCGAAGGTCCCGCCACCATCGAAGACTGCCAAATTGGCCCTCGCGTTGAGCTTAAAGGCGGATACTTCAGCAAGTCTGTTTTTCTTCAACAAGCGAATATTGGTCTTGGGGCACAAGTCAGGGAAGCCTGCATCATTGAAGAGGAGGCGGGGGGCGCGCATTGTGTCGGACTCAAGCAGACAATCCTTTTTCCATTTGTTACCTTGGGAAGTTTGATCAATTTTTGCGACTGCCTGATGTCCGGCGGGACCAGCCGAAAAAATCATAGTGAAGTAGGCAGCTCCTATATTCACTTCAATTTTACTCCCGACGCCGACAAAACCACGGCCTCATTGTTGGGCGATGTACCACGAGGCGTGATGTTGAACCAGCCGCCAATCTTTCTCGGCGGCCAGGGTGGCATGGTTGGACCGTTGCGGGTGGCTTTCGGCAATGTGGTTGCTGCGGGGAGTATCCTGCGCAAGGATGCTCTTGCTGACGACCAGCTGATTTTCGCCAGAATCCCATCCGGAAAAACTACCGGGTTTGTGCCGAGGGTTTATTTCGGCCTTACGCGTATTGTTTGCAATAACTTCATGTATCTTGCCAATTTGGCGGCGCTCGAGCAATGGTATGTTCATGTTCGCCAGATCTTTTTTAAGGAACAGGAGTTCGGCGATCTTATCTTCCAGGGAGCTCTTGAAAAGCTGGCGATGGCGACAAAGGAGCGTTGCAAACGGCTGAAAGAAATGGGCGGCAAGCTGGCGGACTCTCCGAACGCGCGCTCCGAAGAATCAGTGCGGCGTGAATTGGCCGAGAACCTTGCCGGAATACGGGAACTTCTGGCTAACGATGATGCCAGGCAAACCGGCTTGCAGCAAAGAGATCTGTTTTTGACGGGTCTGCAAACGAGCCGCCAAAAAGGCGCGGGATATATTGATACCATTCAGCGTCTTCCGGAAGATATATTGAGGGAAGGAACCCAGTGGCTTGATCAAGTCGTTAGAAATACCTTCCAACTTCTGGCATCTCAAGCGTCTGCGTTGGAATTGGACATAGAAAGCTGAATCTCGTCACATAGACAGTGCAGCCACACTGTCTGGAAGGATAAATCATGTCGATTAAAGTATATGTAACGGACGATTTCGAACATATGAGCAAAGTCGCCGCGGACATCGTCAAATCACACATTGTAAGCACCCTCAAGCAAAAAAATGAAGTGGTTCTGGGGTTGGCGACCGGAAATTCACCAACCGGCCTTTACCGTCATCTTATTCAGGCGGCCAACTCCGGTGAGTTGGACAGCCGCCGCGTCCGCAGTTTCAACCTCGACGAATACGTCGGTTTGCCGGGGGAGAACGCGCAGCAGCGTGTTCTGCACCGTGAAAGTTACTGTACATTTATGAGCGAGCAGTTTTTCAGCCGCCTTGATCACAAATTTGTCGAAACCAGTGTTCCATACGGAACCCTGATCGAACAGTCGCAATTGATCAAGGAGCTTGAGGCGCATCCGGAAGACTGGAGCGAGGAGGGCTCGGACGGCGGTAGGTCGATCGTCATCAAAGACGCTCCTGCTTCGCCCTATCTGGCCTGGATTCGTAAGGAAATTCTCGAGCAATATGCGCGGAAGATCGAACAGGCCGGAGGGATCGACCTGCAGATAATCGGCGTTGGCGGTCGCGGTCATGTGGCTTTCCACGAATCGGGCATTCCGTTCAAGCAAAGCAAGGTGATGTTGGTCAAACTGGACGACAACACGGTAGCCAACAGCGTGGCCGACGGCCACTTCGCTTCAAAAGAGGAATGCCCCTGCTACGCCGTAAGCATGGGGGCCGAACTGGTCTATCAGGCGGGGACCGTCGTCCTTTTGGCCAACGGCGAGCGCAAGGTCGAATCGGTTGCCCGATCGCTGCTTGACGAGCCGACGCCGGACGTGCCCATTTCCTATGGCCAGATTTACTCTGCTAACGGCGGCAATCTCTATTACGTCATCGACAAGATTGCCGCACGAGAGTTGCTGGCTTCCCGTTCCGCCTTGGAGAAGAAGGGCGTGGAAATTCTGTCTCCCCAAGCCGGTCGCGAAGTTGTGGCATGAACCTACTCGAAGAAAGAATCCTGGAGCTTATCCGTGTGAAAGGCCCCCTCACAGGGGCCGAGATACAAGACCATATCAAGGGTGACGGCCTGGCCTTATGGCAAGTGTGTCGCTCCTCAGGCGCATTGGAAATGAGAACACTGGGGCGGCAATACCTGAGGCTCGACTCGCAAGTGGAGGGATATGCCCGCCTTTCTCCTTCCATCCTGAGGGAGTTTTGTTCCTACTCGGTCATTGGCCTGATCGGTGAACCGGAATCATTGGAGAGGCGCAGGCTGGAAATTGCTTCGCGCATCGAAGCGATCAGCCGGGAGAAGTATGAGCTGGCCTGCCGCTTTATTGAGGATATTCGCGAACGGTTCAAAGACGTCTGGCCGGAAGAAAAACTATGCGCCATCCTCGCGGGAGATGTTGTCTATCAAATGGCGCACAGAGTTCCACGACCGGAACGCAGCACGGGAAAACTGGTGAACGGCTCCGACATCGATCTCGTGGTCGTGGTGGCGGACGATGTTCCAGACGGTTTTGTCGAACGGCTTGATGAAACGATCCTCCAGAACAAGTATGCGGCGCTGGTGACCCCCTCGGTCCGGGAAGAGATTGACTACGTCGTTAAGAAAATGGCACGTGTTGAAGAGCAATTGCGCTTTGATACCTTCAAACGCATGGTCGCCTGCAAAATATTGCATGAAGGCGTGTTGCTTCACGGCAGCCCGACCCTGTTCGGCAATATCAAATCCCGGCTTCAGGCTCAGGGAATCGCGCAAAAGTTGGAGGGCCTGGAGGAGCAGGCGCGTGTTTCACGCGAGGCCGGGCAGGAATATCTGCTTCACCACTGCGCCGCAGGGGAAATGGGAAACGAAGTTCGGAAACTTTTCTATTCCGCGGAGGAATCCGAGGAGTTCGAATAAAGCGACGGCGTGCTCGGAAAACAAAGTGGGGTAGTTTCGACTTGATCTGACCGTAGGGCTTGAAAAAGAGAGGAATACCAACCATGGCTCGAACCAAAAAGGAAAGCGCCCCGGAACCTAATGTTGTTTACACCATATATTCCAATTGATGCCACGGGCGGTTCTCTTGATCCATTGAGTTTTTTGCGCCCCGCTGGGCAACTCAGGGATACTCTTTTTCGGCAGTTTACTATACTTTCACGGCGCCCCGCCTACCACGGGGCATTGTGCTGGATATTCCACCATCTGAGAAAGAAGGATATTCACTCCACACAAAAGGATTTTGCGCGCAAATTCAGGGAAATAGAGCTTTTTTGGGGGCTTGTGAACAGCCACCCTCAAATTGCCCGCTACAATCTGGACGAAGCGGGGCAATCCATTCTTAATATCACCAAGTTTGAAACACTACACGCCAACAGCGTCACCTCTTTTGCCAAGGCCAAGCACTGGGGGCCTCTTTTCGCCCGCGTCAACTACGGCACTTGGGGGCATTATGCCGGGCCGTCGCGCATATGGGGGCTGCTTGATCCCAAAGGTCGGGAATTGACCCCGGCCGGACTTGAGCTGGCCTTGGCCTGGGGAACGCGCGGCTCGGCCCCCTTTGCCGATTTACTGGATGCCTGGATGAACGGCGCGCCCCTGGATGAATCTTTCATCGACAAATCCCGGCCTTACGCTCTGGGCGCACCTTCGTCGCCAGCCGAAAAAGCATGCTGGCACGAAATTATAAATAAGTATGCCACACAACACCCTGACCGAAAAGCACTTTGGAGCATGCCTCCCGGTGAAGACGTTATCGCCCTGGCCGCGCGGGAAGAGACCTATGCGGGCTTTTTTCCAGCTCTGATAAAGCATTATGAAGGCTGCGGGGATCTCGATGCACGCGTTGAACTATGCGGACTTTTTGACACTCTGGCTGGTCTGGCTCAGCTTGCTTTCGAGTGGGAATATGCACGGCGCACCTTCGACGACAAAATTGTTCCCGATTATCCCGATGTGGAGGAAAATATAACGGCCGCCCTGCGCCCTCTTCTGGACACCTTCCGCCTCTTGTGCGAACCACAACGGTTTACGTGGGATCTGGCCGACACTCTGGCGGCGGTTGCCTCATGGGATGATCTGGCGCACGCAGTGCTTACCCATCATGAATATCACCAACAACGTAAAAGGGTCAGCCCATATATCCGCGAAGGGGCCATCGTGGTGCATGATCGCATAGACCCAGCCTCGGTCACGGCTCTAATGGACGTCCTGAAAAAATCCCCAGAAAGTATTGTTTCTAAAATCAGTTGGTATTACAGGCGTAACTGGCATTTTTCCACCGCCGCGCTCTGGAGGCGTTACGCCGGGTATACCGCATGAATACCGCACGACAGGGAAATCTTTCGGACATTTTGGAAGATATATGGCAGGATCCTCAGGATCGCGTACGCCATATGCTTGTACTCACCTACAAATTTGACGCGCGGCAGCTTCTGAACCTGGTATGCGCAACACCGCTGGAAGACGATTTTCAGCCGCGCCATAACCACTTGCGCGAAGTGGCCCTTTTGCGTCCGCTTGGGAAACACTGAATAAATAGCCGTTTTTTTTGTTGCAAATTTTATTTATTCAAAAAAATGCCGAAAGTTGACTAATTCTGGGCATTTTGGTCTAAATACGCATATATTTTAGCTCCAATTACGCCCTTTATTAAAAAAAGGGCGTAATTGCCCTCAGGCAGGTCGCAATGACCTGCCGGCACGCGCGCACATCAAAAGG
>JAVBRE010000080.1:0-46916 GCA_031548325.1 Desulfovibrionaceae bacterium | reverse complement strand
CCATGCAAACGTCGGCGGGGCTGTATCCTTCATACAAGTGGCAGCGGCCCTGCTGCACGACGACCGGGACGCCGGACAGGCTCCCGACGACAAAGCGCCCGGCGTGCGAAGCCACGCCGGGCAGGGGGAATTCGGGCAGATCGGCAAAGGGGACGCTCGCCGGGTTCGCCACGGCGTCGGCCACGTCGCCCAGGCCCGTGCCCAGAATAAACGCGACGCGCGGGGACGCCGCGGACGCGCCGAGGATACGGCGCACGGCGTCGGCGGCGTTCTGGACTTTTACAAAATTTTGCATACAATTCTCCTCTTCCCCGGCGCTCTTTACGCCCGGCCGGGACTTTGGTATCGGGCGTGTGCTTCGCGCCCCGGCATCCTAGCCGCCTTGGTTTCGATAGGCAAGGGGTGAGGCCGTGGCTTTAAAAAAGCGCTGCAATAGTAAGGAGTTAAAAAATCCGGTGAGCAAGCCCACACATAAAATCCTGGTGGCGAACCGGGGCGAGATAGCTGTCCGCATTGTACAGGCCTGCCGCAAGCTCGGCCTGGCTTTTGTCTGCGTGCATACGGCGGAAGACGCGTCTTCCGGGCATGTGGCTCTGGCCCGCGAGTTCGGCGGTCCCAAAAGTCTGTACCGGGTCGCCTCGTACCACGACGCCAACGAAATTCTGGCCGTGGCCGACGATGCGGAAGCCACGGCCGTGCACCCCGGCTATGGTTTTTTTGCGGAAGACTATCGTTTTGCCCGCCGGGTGTCGCAGCGCGAACGCAAGCTGATTTTTATCGGCCCTTCCTGGCGGGTCATTCGCGAACTGGGAGACAAGATCAACACCAAGCGGCTGGCCCGCAGCCTGGATGTGCCCACGGTTCCCGGTTCGGACCGGCCCATCTACGACGAGATGGAAGCGGAAAAGATCGCCCGCAGCCTGTTCGAATTTCAGACCGAGCACGGCATAGCGAGCCCTCTGGTTCTGGTGAAGGCCTCTGCCGGCGGCGGCGGCATGGGCATTGAAGAAGTGCATGATCCGGACCTTTTTCGTTCCGTGTACCGCCGCGTGCGCAACTACGCCGCGCGCCAGTTCAAGGACGAGGGCGTGCTCATCGAGCAGCGCATTCGCGACTTCAATCATCTGGAAGTGCAAATAGTGGCGGAGCGGGGGGGCAAGAATATCGTGCATTTCGGCACCCGCAACTGCTCCATCCAGAGCACGGGCCTGCAAAAACGGCTGGAAGTGGCTCCCGGTTTCGACCCGGCCACCATTGTCTATGATTTTGACGCCCAGAAACTGCTGGGCGACATCACCCGCCATTCTTTGACCCTGGCCCGCAGGGTCAAGTACGACAACGTGGGCACCTGGGAATGGATCGTCACCCGCGACGGCCGGCCCTATCTGATGGAAGTGAATACCCGCATTCAGGTGGAAAACGGGGTTTCCGCCGCCATTGCACGCGTCAGAGGCAAGAGCGGCGTGGACCTCATCGCGGAACAGATACGCCTGGGTCTGGGCGCGCCGCTGGGCTACACGCAAGAGGATATCAGTTTTGAAGGCGCGGGCATCGAGTACCGCATCATAGCCGAAGACCCCAAACGGCGTTTCACTCCCTGGGTGGGACGGATCGAGCGTTTTTCCTGGCAGGAGCCGGACTGGCTTTCCATGCATACCCACGTCCCTACGGCGGAACCCTATGACATTCCTACGGAATTCGATCCCAATCTGGCTCTGGGCATCATCTGGGGGAAAAATATCGCGGAAGTCAGAGAACGGGGCGTTTCCTTTCTTGACACCCTGGTGCTGCAAGGCGCCGATAACGCCGGCAAGCCGCTGCAATCCAACGTCGATTTCCTGAGGGAAAAAACCAGCCGGATTCTGCTGTTTTAAGCGAAGGGCAAACTTTTGATGGACAGAGAAAAGAAAATACAGCATCTGGCCGAGCGACTTGCCTACATCCGCGACGTTTTCGCGGGCAAGCACAATGAAAACGTGCGCCTGCTGGAAACCAAGATGGCGGATTACCGCCAGCGGGAGGCAAGCCTTTCTTCGACTGAAAAGCGCGACGCCATAAGCACTCTCGACGATTTGTTCGGGTTTGTGGAGCGCAAGCTCGAAGCGGACCTGACCCCCATGGACAAAGTGCGCATCGTGCGGCATTCGCAGCGCATCTGCCTGCGGGACATTCTGGAAAACGTCTATGACAACTACACGGAAATAGGCAGCAAGGACGAACACTCCATCGATCCCGCCATGGTCATCGCCAGGGCCTATATTACCCGCCGCCAGGGCAAGAAGGTCTACAACCAGTCCGTGCTGGTCATCGGCCAGGAAAAAGGTCACGGAGAGGAATTTCGCAACGGCGGTTCGGTCAAGCCTTTCGGCAACGCCAAGGCGCAGCATTACATGCAGGTCGCGGAAACGGAAAATATCCCGATCCATACATACATTTTCACGCCCGGTTCCTACCCGGTGGAAGATCCCCCCGGGGCCGGCCAGCAGATAGCGCGCAACATCTACGAATTGTCCAGCCTGCGCGTGCCGGTTATCGCGGTCATTTCCGAAGGCGGGTCCGGCGGCGCCGAGGCCATCGGTCTGGCCGACCGGCGGCTGATGCTGTCGCACGGCTATTATTCCGTTATTTCTCCGGAGGGCGCGGCGGCCATTGAAGGCCATCTGCGCGAAGGCCAGCGGGCGACCCCGGAATTGATCGAGCGTTGCGCCAGGCAGATGAAGATCACGGCCGGGGATAACCTGGAAATGGGCTATGTGGACCATGTGATTCAGGAACCCGATTTGGGCGCGCGGCCGCACCACTATGATTTCTTTCGCACCCTGCGCCAGGAAATCTTGCGCGCCACTGACGAAGTTGCGCTGAGCGTGCGGGGCATGGCCCTGTTCCGACCTTTGGCGTTGCGCAGCCGTCGCAAGAAAAGCATCGACAGCTTTGATTTTGATTCCGTCCATGTACGCTGGTCTCTTTCCAGCGCGGCCCGCGACCGCCTGGTGGCCAAGCGCCATGCGAAGTTTCGCAAGCTTTCGCTACGGGCGGCCAAAGACGAGCGGCCGCTCTCAAGCAAGTTGAGCGAGCGGTTCAGAGAATCTTTTTGGGACTGGTACGCGCATTTCAAGTATGACTTCTTCGGCAGACACAAGCAGAACGTGTCCAACGCCCTTGAAGACATCGACGGCGAGGTGCGGGTGGTGACCGGCCGTCTGCTGGCCCCCTGGAAGCGCCTGGCCGCAAAGCTCATACCGGGGTTTTCCCGCCGCAAGACGGCGGAAACCGAACGCAAGCTGACGGAGTTGTCGGAATGGGACGAGCAGGACGCGCGCGGCGGCAACTGGGCCTATGCCAGCCCCAGAGCCCTGGAAGACCGGGCCGTCACCTGTCCCAACTCGCCCACCCACGGCTGCCTTGATCTTTGGGCGCCGGACCTGTTCGGCGAATTCGCCGGGGTCTGCCCCAACTGCGGTCATCATTTTCCCATGGAATACCAGTGGTATCTGAGCAATATTTTTGATCAGGACTCCATATACGAGTTCAACAGCCAGGTAGAATCGTGCAATCCGCTGGGCATAGACGGCTTTGACGTCAAGCTGGAACAGGCCAAGAAAGCCACGGGGCAGAAGTCCGGCTGCATGACCTTTGAAGCGCGCATCAATGATATCAAAATGGTTGTGGCCATGCTTATGGCCAATTTCCGGGGCGGCACAGTGGGCGCGGCCGAGGGCGAAAAGTTCATTCGCGCGGCCGAACGCGCCCGTAAAAAACGCTATCCTTTTCTGGCGTACGTGCACGGCACGGCGGGCATCCGCATTCAGGAAGGCACCAACGGGGTCATTCAGATGCCGCGCTGCACCATGGCCGTGCGCCGCTACATCGATGCCGGAGGGCTCTATGTGGTCGTCTATGACACCAACTCCTACGCCGGGCCGATCGCCAGCTTTCTCGGCTGCTCGCCATACCAGTTCGGCATCCGTTCGGCCAACGTGGGTTTCGCCGGGCCGGGGGTCATCACCGAAACCACGGGCATGGTGCTGCCGCCCCATTACCATAACGTGTACAAAGCGCTGGCCCGGGGCCATATTCAGGGCATCTGGGACCGGCGCGAAGCGCGCTTCAACCTGAACCAGGCCCTGCTGACCATGGGCGGCCGGAACTTGTATTATCGGTGAGGGCCTGCGAGAGCGGGGCGCTGCCCCGCCCCCCAGCAAGGGGCCCGAGGTCCCTTGACCCCGCGGCAGGGGTGAACGGGTGGTTTTTATTCATTGCGGGTGCAGGGGGTCGCGCCCCCTGCCGGGAGAGCCCGAGAGGGCGGCGCCCTCTCGGACATCCCACAGGGCGGAGGCATATATGCTGGACGTAAGCAAGCTGCTTGAAGAGATACAGGCGTCGCCGTACGCGGAAATCATCGTCACCGCGCCTCACAGCGGCTCGGTGATCTTTCCCGAGATCAGGGTCGGCGACAGAGTGCAGGGGCCGTATGGTCCCTGGAAGGAAAAAAACGGCACCATGCTGGTCACCCTGGAACGCGAGCGCAACCCGCGCCCTTTGTACGCGGGGGAAAAGGGTGAAGTGACTTTGGTGCATGAAGAGCTTTCGGGCACGTTTGTGCAGGCGGGCACGGAACTGCTCCGCCTGCGTCATTATCTGTCGCGCGATGAAGTGCTGAACGTGATCCTGAAAAAGGCGCTCTCCCTTTTTGTCGCCCCGGAACGGGCCAAATATTATTTTGTTCCGGCGGTGGACGTGAAGATCAACGTTTCCGGCCCCAAGGCGGTTTCCGTATATGACGGCATGGAGCTGTTCATCATGTCGCGCATGAAGCGTGAAAGCCCCCTGGCGTATGCCGGGCCGGAAGGCGTGATCTATGCCGTGTATTTTTCGCACCACCAGAACATGGACGCCGGTCAGCCGCTGATCGGCGTGTGCCCGCCGGACATGGTGAGCGCCATTGAAGAGGTGGTCATGCGGGTGCAGACCGAATGGCGGGAAGAGGAGTAAGCGGAGAACAACAATTTCCGCGGCGGAGGGCGTGATATGAGCGGTATTTTGAGCATCAGGCTGAGCGCCGTGACCTATGACGAGGGCGAGGTTTTCCGCACCTGGCCGCAACTGTGCGCGCTGGCCTGGCCCGGCAAGGGCGAGCTTTCCGGCGGAGTCTGGAAGCTGAACAGCATCCCGGCCGCTCTGGCGCCGCCGGTGGCGGCCGAGCCCGTGCGTCGGGGCGTTGTAGAGCTGGCGCAGGCCCTGGCGGAAGAAGTTCGCTTCGGCGACTGGCCGGATGCGCGCAAAAAGGCTCTTGCCGGCGGCGCAGCCGATTTGGAAAAGCGGCTTGCGGCCCTTGAAAAGGCTCTGGGCGACTGGCAACCGCAGGCCGCGCACGCGGCCTGCGCCGCGCTGGAAGATATTCTGAGCGAGATGGAACGGCAGGCAACAGACTGATTTTTACACATTGTGTCGGCAGCGGAAGAGTCTGCTGCCTTGAGGAGAAACGGCATGTTGAACAAGGTGATGATCATCGGACGGCTGGGTCGCGACCCTGAACTGCGCTATGCCGCCAACGGCACGCCCATGGCGAATCTGCGCATCGCCACGGACGAAAGCTACACGGACCGCGAGGGCAACAAGGTCGAGCGCACGGAATGGCATACCGTGGTCGTGTTTCAGCGCCAGGCGGAAAACTGCGCCAGCTATCTGGGCAAGGGCAGCCTGGTTTTTGTGGAAGGCAGCCTGCAGACCCGCAAATGGCAGGACCAGCAGGGCCAGGACAGATACAGCACGGAAATCAAGGCGGCCAGGGTCCAGTTTCTTGACCGGCGCGGCGCGTCGGCCGAGGGCGGCCCATCTTCCGGCGCGTCGGCGGACGGCGACAGGCCTCACGGCGGAGGCGGCAACGCTCCGCAGCGGCAGCAACAACCCCGCCGCGATCAGGAAGAAGATCGCGGCCCGATCTTTCCTTCCGAAGTCAGCGGCATGGATGACGTGCCGTTCTGAAAAATACCTCCTTGTATAGCGTTAATAACCCCTGGTAATCTGTCAGGTTGTCAGGGGTTTTTGCTTTGTTAATACGTTTGGCCGTATGACCGTTTTTCTGGGTTAAAAGTTACTGCCGCTTCTGCTCCCAAGCTGAGACGTAAAGTCCACCCGGTACATTCCGTTCATGGTTTTCTCCTTTCGACCTCCGGCCCATGAGCCGGAGGCCGCGTACATTTACTTTTTGTGTTTTGTAGGGTCCACAAGCTTGTAGTTCTGTCCCTTTCCCGGAGTCGGAGGAAGGGGTTCTCCCTTGACAACGGTTACCTCTGTGTTGGTCGAGGGATTCTTGTACTGCCCGGAAGTGGGGGCGATTTCGCCCGGCTTGTAAGTTTTGGAAGACATAATTTTTCTCCTTAAGTTTTTTTTATGCGCGCTTGTTTGTCCTAAAAGCCAGAATCATGCCAAATGACTTCAGTATAAAAATATAAAGTAAAAATAATATGTTATATTGGTCTTGAATCATGGGATTGCTGTTTGCTGAAACATAAAAAAACTTGGTTTATAATAAAAAAAATTATATGCTGTGCTCATGAATATCTTAACGTGTTGGATCGGAAATACTGACCTGCTCTGCGCTGCCCAGAATGACCCTGACAACCTTGGCCCTATAGGACAGGCTCTGCGTGAAGGAGATTTTGCCCAAGCGATTCTATTGGACAATTATCAGGATGAACGTGTGGGAGCGTTTAGCGCTTGGCTCCAGAATTTAACTGGCGTCAAACCGGAGATTCATTCTGTTTCGCTGACGAGTCCGACAAGTCATAAAGAAATTTATGAAACTACAAGAAATCTTGTGCAAGAGTTGCAGCAGCGCTTCCCCGAGGCCACTCTGACTTTTCATATAAGCCCCGGCACCCCGGCCATGTCTCTGGTCTGGCTTTTGCTTGCCCCTTCTTGTGGAGCAAGAGTTATCGAGTCTTCCAGAGCCAAAGGCGTACAGCCGGTACAATTCCCTTTTGAAATAGCGGCGTACTTTTTGCCGGATAAAGATCTTGCGCGGCTAGCTGAAGATGCCTCTCCAGCACACCCGGCTTTTGCCGATATCCTTGGTAGCAGCAAGCCGATTCGTGAAGTTATTGCGCAGGCGCAGCACGTTGCTCCGCGCAACGTCACAGTGTTGATTGAAGGGGAATCCGGGACCGGCAAGGAGCTATTCGCCCGTGCCATACACGGCGGCAGCTTGCGTAGCACAGGGCCTTTTGTGGCCGTAAACTGTGGCGCTATCCCCGCAGAACTGATTGAATCACACCTGTTCGGGTACAAAAAGGGTTCATTCAGCGGAGCAGCGGCTGACACCAAAGGCTTTTTCCAAGAGGCCGATAAAGGCACCTTGTTTTTGGACGAGCTTGGAGAGTTGCCGCCAGCGGCTCAAGTCAAGCTTTTGCGTGCTATTCAGGAACATGCCGTCACGCCTGTGGGTGGCACCAAAGCGCAGCCGGTGGATGTGCGCATCGTCGCCGCCACGAATCGCAATTTAATCCAAGAGGTTGTCGAAGGGCGGTTTCGCAGCGACTTGTTCTACCGTCTTGCCGTGGCCATTTTGCGTTTGCCGCCCTTACGCTTGCGTGAAGGAGATGTAGAGTTACTTTTGGAGGCCGCACTGCAACGGGCCAATGTGGAGCTTGGAGAGCGTGGCCAAGTCGTGCATAAGAAATTTTCTGATTCAGCACAAAAAATTATGCTTCGCCACTCCTGGCCGGGAAATGTTAGAGAACTGCACAACACCGTAATGCGGGCTGTTTTGTGGTCGCGGGGCAATGTCATTGACGGAGAAAGCGCCAGGCAGGCGCTTCTACCAGTTGGTATCGGGAGAGGTTCGATTCTGGAGCGCCCTATAGGTAGTGGATTTTCTTTGCAAAAGCTCGTTGGAGAGGTGGCAGCACATTATATTGCTCGGGCAGAGGAAGAATCTGGCGGCGTTATGAAGAAGTCCTCGGACTTATTGGGTTTTGATAACTACCAGACCTTTGCCAACTGGCGGAAAAAATACTTTGAATAACCACATGGCACAGCCCTTGCTTTTGTGCCCACATGAACGGAAGCCGTATGCAATCTGCCAATTTTGAATTCTTGCGACCTCAATGGCCGGATCTTGCCGACTTGGGGGGCCTCATTGAGTACCACTTGCATGTGGACCCTGGCTCTTCTCTCGTCAAAAGCAGGATCCTCGGTGAGCAGATCGCTTTTATGGTTTGCAATGCCTTGCGCATTGACATGAGAGAGAACGATTCGTTTCTGTCCATGCTGAAAGCCATCGAAGACACGGGGGCGCTTCCGGGTGCTGTAATCGATACTTTCCATATCCTTCGCCATGCCGGAAATAAGGGGGCTCATCGTAAAAAGGTCAAGGAAGATGCCACAAGAATCGCATCCAATGCTTACGACCTTGCCCGTTGGTGGATTCTTTTCATAACGAAGTCAGCGAAAAACATTCCTGCTGAGTCCTTTATTGTTCCTGAGCCTGGTGCACTTATTTCACCCCAGTTGGATTTGGCTGTTCAAGAGCGAATTGCCAAAGAGACCGAAGCGCTGAAATCCGAAAACGCCTCGTTGCGGCAACAACTTGCCGAACTTACAGAAGTTGAAAGCAGCGCCATTCAGAAACGCTTCATAGAGGCTGCTAATGCCCTCAACTTCAATGAGGTTGAAACGCGCAAGCGTCTCATTGACGAAATGCTGATCAAAGCTGGTTGGGATATTTCCAATCTGGATGAAGTCGGCATGGAGGTGGACGTTGATGGGCAACCCACCACCACCCAGCATGGACGTGCCGACTATCTCCTGTATGATGATGACGGCACTGTTCTTGCGGTTATTGAAGCCAAACGGGCGGACCGCGATGTGAAGATTGGCCGCAAGCAAGCCCAGCTTTACGCCGATGCCTTGGAAAAAAGGCAAAACGGACTCAGGCCGTTGATTATTTTGAGTAACGGCCTGGAAACCGTCCTGGTGGATGACAAGGGCGGCCCTGCCGACTTGCCGACCAAAGGTTACCCGGGCCGTATCATCTACGGGATGCCCGCCAAAGAAACATTGCAGTATCGGCTGCGGCATCAACGTTCTGAGATGAAAGACCCCGGCAAGCTTCCGCACAGGCCGGGTATTGCAGGGCGTCCTTACCAGCGTGAGGCCATCAAGGCGGTGGCCGAGTGTTTCGGCGAAAAGCGCAAGCGCAAGGCCCTGATTGTTCAGGCCACCGGCACGGGAAAAACACGTGTCGCCATTGCCATCGCGGAACTGCTGAACAAAGCCGGATTCGCCCGTCGTATCTTATTCTTATGCGACAGGCGTGAACTGCGCCGCCAGGCCAAGAATGCCTTTACCGAATTCATGCCGGATTGGAATGTCAGCCTGCTTGGGCGCGAAAAAGACAGCGCGGCTCAGGTCATTCTGGCCACATATCCGGCCATGATGAAGCAATACCAAAAGTATGACATCGGCTGGTTTGATCTAATTATCGCTGATGAATCGCACCGCAGTATTTACAATAAATACCGTGACCTTTTCCTTTACTTTGACGCCTTACAGTTGGGCCTGACGGCCACCCCACGAGCAAAAGTTTCGCACAACACCTATCGCATGTTTGACTGCGACCCAGGTGACCCGACCTACTGGTATGAGTACGGCAAAGCGGTGGATGAGAAATGGCTTTCGGATTTCACCCCCATCAGCGTGACAACGAAGTTTCAACGCGATGGCGTCCGCTATGACCAGCTCACCCCGGAAGAGCAGCAGCGTCTTGAAGAAGACGGGGAAGATGCGGACAGCATCAATTATGAGTCGTCAGACCTGGATAAACAGGTGTACGTTGAATCCACCAACATCCTGATTTTGAAAAACCTCATGGAAAACGGCTTGCGTGATTTTACGGAAAACGGACCGGGCAAAAGCATCATTTTTGCCCGTAACCATAAGCATGCCGAGTTCCTAGGCAAGTTGTTTCAGGAGAAGTTTCCGGAATACGGGCCGGATTACTGCGCTGTCATTGACAATTACAACCCCAGGGCCGAGCAACTCATCGACGACTTCAAGGCCGCGCCTGGAACGCCGAACAAGCCCGTTATCGCCATTTCCGTGGATATGCTGGACACCGGCATCGACGTGCCGGAAATTCTCAACCTGGTCTTTGCTAAGCCGGTAAAATCGCATGTGAAGTTTTGGCAGATGATCGGGCGCGGCACCCGCTTGTGTCCCGGCCTGTTGCCGGGTGGGAAAGATAAGGAGATTTTTTATATCTTCGACCATTGGGGGAATTGCGAATTCTTCAGCGTGGACAAGCATTGGGAAGAGCCCGCGCCCTCGCAGTCGCTGATGGAACGGCTTTTTGAAGCCCGCATCGGTTTGGCGGAAGCGAGTCTGGCCGCCAAGGACACAGAGAGTTTTGAGCGGGCGATTCCGTTGATTCGCGGCATGTTGCAGGATTTGGATCAAAAGAGTCTGCCGGTCATGGAAAAGCTCAGAAGCCTCCTTACCGTGCTCCACAATGGCAATCTGGAACAATTCACGCCGAAACTCGTGGATCTGATGCGCCGCGAGCTTCTGCCCCTGATGCGCTATGTCAATATCCGCAATGATCGACCCGCCTATGAGTTTGATTTGCTCATGGCTAATTTGCAAATCAGTATTCTGGCCGGACAAGGCTCCATGCAGGATTGGCGTGACAAGCTGGGAAACCTGCTGGCCTCGCTGCAACTCTATATCAATGCGGTCAAAGACAAGTTTGAAGACATAAAAGAGCTACGCGAAGATAGTTTTTGGTCGCAGCCTATGACATCGCTCCTCGCTGCCCTAGAAGAAAAGCGTCTGGCCCTGCGTGGTATTATGAAATACAGGGATGCGGCCTCCATTACTCCAGGCCTGCCATCGCGTGTGTTGGATGTTGCTGATGGCGAGGTGCAGACCAAGATTCTGCCGTCCTTCAAGCCATCAGCACAGGAAATGCAGGCCTATAAAGAGGCTCTACGCGCCACTTTGGAAGTGCATTTTGAAACCAGCCCCGTACTGAAAAAAATTCGCCACGGTGAAGCGATTTTGCCTGGAGAAATTGACTCGCTGGCCTCTCTGATTCTCACCCAGAACAGCATGGTCAACCTGGAGACATTGCGGGAGTTTTACCCAACCACGCCGGAATTAGAGCGCGAGCTGCGGGCCATTGTTGGTATGAATGCGGAAGTTGTGGAAAAGCGCTTTGCGTTGTTCTTTGACGCCAACCCAGGCCTTTCCGGCAGGCAGATGGCTTTTATGAACCTCTTGCAAAAGCACATCAAGGAATACGGTCCCATCCGTCTGGACAAACTCTATGAAGCGCCGTTCACGCATTTGAGCAGCGAGGGGCCGGAAGGCATTTTCACGGATAAAAAGCAACTCGGCGACTTATTCGGGCTCCTGCGCTCTTTTGGCGCTGAGTAATCATTAATATTATGTATCAGGAGCGTTTCATGACTTCCAATGGCTTAAAGGGCAAAATCGACAAACTCTGGACCGACTTTTGGACCGGAGGCATTACCAACCCTCTGACGGTGATTGAACAAATCACCTATCTTTTCTTTTGTCGCATGCTGGACGAGGCGGAAAGCAACCGGGAAAAAGCCGCGAAAAAGAGCGGCCAGCCGTATAAGCCCCTGTTCTTTGCCAAAGATCAGCAACACTTGCGTTGGAGCGCTTTTCGCCACCTGGTCGGTGAAGAACTTTTGGTCAGGGTGCGCGATGAGGTTTTTCCCTTTCTGCGCAGTTTGAGTGCGTTGCCAGAGCGTGACGGCGCTTCCGCCCAGACCGGACTTGGCGAATTGATGAAAGACGCGCAGCTTCTGGTGGTCAAGGCCGGGCTGCTCAAGTCCGCCATCAGCGCCATTGATGAAATGGATATGAGCAATACAGACGCCAAGGGCGACCTGTATGAATATCTGCTTTCAAAATTGCAGACTGCCGGAATCAACGGCCAGTTCCGCACGCCGCGCCATATCATTCAGAAAATGGTGGAAATGCTCGATCCGAAGCCTACGGATAGGATAGGCGATCCGGCTTGCGGTACTGCGGGTTTCCTGGTGGCTGCTATGGAGCACTTACGTCGCACCTACACCACGCCCGGCCTGGAATATGAGGAAAACGGGCATACCGTGTACCTTGGCGACCAACTCACCCCCTATCTTGAGCATATCAACAACAACATGTTCCGGGGCTTTGATTTTGACCTGACCATGCTCCGCCTTTCCGCCATGAATATGCTGCTGCACGGGGTGGAAGGTCAGTGCATTTTCTATCAAGACTCTCTCTCGGAAACGTTCGCGGCCCGCAAGGTTGATAATTATTTCGACATCATTCTGGCCAATCCGCCTTTCAAGGGAAACCTAGACAAGGACGATACCGCCCAGGAATTGACCCGCAAAGTCAAGAGCACCAAGACGGAACTGCTCTTCCTGGTGCGCATGCTCGGCATGCTCAAGCTGGGCGGGCGCTGCGCCGTCATCGTGCCGGACGGTGTGCTCTTTGGCTCCAGCAAGGCCCACATCGCCTTGCGTGAGCTCTTGGTGGAAGAAAACCAGCTTGATGGCGTTATCTCCTTGCCTTCCGGCGTGTTCAAGCCGTATGCCGGAGTGAGCACTGCTATCTTGCTCTTCACCAAGGGCGGCAAAACCGACGATGTTTTTTTCTTTGATGTGCAGGCGGATGGCTATAGCTTGGATGATAAGCGTACCAAGATAGATGCCGATGATCTGCCGGAAATGTTAGAAAGTTGGCAAAAGCGCAATCCAAAAAAAGATACGGACAGGACGAGCAAGGCGTTCTTTGTGAATGCCAAGGAAATCCGCGAGCAGAAATACGACCTCAGCCTGAATCGGTACAAAGAGCAGGTTCATGAGGTGGAAAAATATGATCCCCCGTTGACTATTCTTGAGCGCATGGAAAATCTGGAAGAAGAGATTGTGGCTGATATCAGGGAACTTCGGGGGATGATGTGAGCAGCCTAGTCACAATCAATTCAATTGCGGCTATCAACCCCACAGTAGATAGGATGGGGCTGTCCCCCACAGATATCGTTCCTTTCGTTGCTATGGCGGATGTTTCTAATGATGGACAGATCATCAATGTTCAGCAAAGGCGTTATGAGGATGTTCGCACTGGATATACGGGGTTTTGCCAAGGCGATATTTTACTCGCAAAAATCACCCCCTGCTTCGAAAATGGCAAGTGTGCACTTGTAGACATTCCAGGCGACTTTAATGTCGCCTTTGGCTCAACAGAGTTTCATGTGCTTAGGCCAAACAAGGGTGTTTATCCTAGGTATTTGTTCCATGCTTTAAATGCATCAAAATTCCGCTTCTTAGGTGAAAAAGCGATGACAGGTGCGGCTGGTCAAAAACGTGTACCAGTTGATTTCATTAGCAACTTCAAAATACCTCTCCCGCTATTTGACGAACAACGCCGGATAGCCGCCATCCTGGACAAGGCAGACGCCATACGTCGCAAGCGCCAGAAAGCCCTGAAGCTGGCGGATGATTTGGTAAAATCGCAATTTATCGAGATGTTCGGGGATCCGGTGACCAACCCGAAGAAGTGGGCAAAAATTAAATGGAACGATCTTTTTAATACCACAACAGGCAAATTGGACTCAAACGCAATGATCGCAAATGGAAAGTATCCATTTTTTACGTGCGCCAAGGAAGCCTATCGAATTGATGAGCATGCCTTTGACTGTGAAGCGTTGCTGTTGGCAGGCAATAATGCTGCCGGTGTGTACGATGTAAAACACTATGATGGAAAGTTTAACGCATATCAACGAACTTATGTAATTACATTGAAAAATCAACACCATAGCTATTCTTTGTTCAAGATTATACTTGAACAGAAATTGAAACAAATGCAGACTTTGTCAAAAGGTACAAATACAAAATATTTAACCATGGCTATTCTAGGGGCATTTGATTTCATCGCTCCGCCACTTGAGCTTCAGAACAATTTTACATCCTTCGTCAGGCAAGCCGACAAATCAAAATTTGATATGCAGCGCCAATTCAATGAGGCTGAGATGCTTTTTTCGTCTTTAAACCAACAATATTTTGGTTAAGAATATGCGCATAACCTCCCTTACCATCAAGAACTTCAAAGGCATTGATGAGCACGGCGTTCGCATTGAATTCGCGCCCATCACTTTGCTCTTTGGCCCCAACAATGCGGGTAAAAGCACGATTCTTCACGCTCTGCTATATGCACGAGAGGTCTTAACTAAAGGTAACGCCGACCCAGACTATCTTTCCGGGGCGGGTGGTAGTACAAATTTGGGTGGATTTTACAACTTTGTTCATAAGCATGACACAACACGTAGTATTTATTTGAGGCTTGATTTTGAGATCGATGAAATGCCGGAGTATTTTATCGGCAGCGATATGGATAATATCCTAAAATCTTTTGATATCATCGAATTATTTGCATCAATCAGAAATATTGGGGTAGAATGTTTGATATCGTATAACGATGCGAAAAAGAGAGCTTTTTTTGATAGTTATACAATTTATATCAATGGGAAAAAGTTTTGCTATCTAAAATTGAATCATGAATTACGGCATGTTGTGTTTAGCGGATGCAATGCTCTATGCCTCATTAATCCGTTTGATGAGTTAGATTTTTTGCTTTCGATAAAAGATGCACTGACTCTTTCTGAAGGAGAACGTTCCAAAATAATTGAGTCAGCTATTGAGAAATATCGCAACGCAATCCCAGATTTATTAAAGACACTCCATCGTGATGATTACTTGTTTGATGGAACTATAGATGCGGCTCCAGATATTGCTGGCGAGTTTATTAGAATGCAAAATGAAATTTCATTTGCATTCACTAGAGGTCTTCCTTTTGACTGGCATTCGATTATTCCAATAAGTATAGACACACTTGAAGGTGTTGATGAAGACTTTGCACATATTGGACAAGTAGAGTTCTACGACTTGCAGCGTTCTGTGCTTTCTTCATTGATTTTGGGACCTGGAAAACTTTTAACCGAAGAATTGGAGCGCTTGCTTTACGTTGGCCCGCTACGAGCCATTCCCCCCCGCAATTTCCAACCTGCTTGTTCACCAGATATTAATCGTTGGGCAAACGGCTTAGCGGTATGGGATATAATCTCTCAAACAAGCGATAGCAACATAGAAAAACTTAATTCGTTGCTCCATAGCGACAATGACAACTCTCCATCACTTAACATTGGCTATTTGATTAAACGAAAGCATATGTTCCAATTGGATGAGCATGCTCCACTGACTGCGGCTCTTCGGCAATTACTGTTAGAAGATGATTTTGATGAAATCTCTATAAAATATTTACGCGAATTTTTATCACAAAAGCCACAGCTATGTGTCAAATTGTCAAATGTGATGAATGATATAGAATTAGAACCTTATGATATGGGCGTAGGGATTTCACAGGTTCTTCCAATTGTAGCGTCCTCGGTTTTTGCTCACCCAAATTCGCTAGTAGTTGTAGAGCAGCCCGAATTACATATTCACCCCAAAATCCAAGTCGCTCTTGGAGACATATTTATCTATGCCTCAACTGGGAAAGAAGATGCCCCCATGTTCTTACTTGAAACCCATAGTGAGCACCTATTGCTCCGCATGCTGCGCCGGATTCGCCAAACGACCGAGGGAAGCGTCTCGCATGGCCTGGAATTGACCCCCTCAAATTTGGCGATTAATTGGATTGGCAATGAAGAAGGGCGCACTACCGTACTTCGCATCGAAGTTGCTGAAAATGGCACATTCAACACTCTTTGGCCCGAAGGCTTTTTTGAAGAAAGGGGCGTGGAGCTGTTCGAATGATTTATGAGTACGCTGTTGATCCCAGCCTAATCATTAAATTGGCTGAATTTCCAGATCTTGCCTGGTGGACCATAAGTCGGCTGGGCAATGGAACCAGTTGCGTGGTGTCCGAGTATCCTCAGAACCTCAGCAGAGCTGTATATAAAATATTGAAAGACCAAATTCGTGATGCCGCTTCTAATGAAGAAAAAATCATTTTGAAAAAGAAGCAGCCTAAGGTGGAGGAACTAGCGGCAATAATTGAAAAACGCCATTATGTCGGAATGGTAAAACGAAAAAATCCTGCTCAGTGGAATGGAACTTTTGAAGCTGAAAGCAGGCGGCATCCATTCGATTTCATATTGTCCGAATCTTGTGCTGCTGAAGGCGCAAATCCTATTGGAAATATTATAGAATGGCTCCGTGATCCGGATAGTCATTTGCATCAATGTCCAACGTCTCTCTTGGTTTCTCGGATCCCTGCGGATTTGGGGGCCGCTCTCGCTCCGATTTTAAAAAATGCCAGAGAGATAACTTTTATCGACCCGTATTTTTCGCCATATTGCAGCGGCTTTTGTGATGCTTTTAGCAAATACTTACAGCTTATACCGTCCTCTACAGAAGTGCGCGGTACTTTACCGCGCTCTGTCGCGATTATTTGCAACGCTGATGCGAAATTTGGAAATCCTCCGTCAATATATCCGGAAAGGGAATTCAAAGATGGTTGTGAAAAAGAATTAAAAGGAATGATCCCTTCTGGAATTCGGCTGCGCATTCGTCGGGCTAGAGAAAAACGAGGGAAAAGTAATTGGCATAAATTGCACAACCGTTTTTTATTAACGGATATAGGCGGAGTTGTTTTTGGGCATGGCATTGACAGTCGAAATCAGCCGGGAGATTCTTCAAAAGACATACTATCTTTGCTCTCGGCCAAAGGACTTGAAGAGATAAAGAATCTTTATAACCCGCCTGCAAACCATTTTGACTGGTCTGAGCCGGTGATTGAAATACCATAGTTCCCGTATAGTAGCATATGCACCGTTTCATACAAACAAAGCACAGGAGATCAATCATTGTCTGCCAAACTTACACCTATGGCGATTGCATATGACTTTGACGGAACTCTTTCCCCTGGCAATATGCAGGAATACGATTTTATACCAGCATTGGGAATAAAGCCTTCAGAGTTTTGGAAAAAGGCAAAACAAATCGCCAAAGAGCAAAATGCCGATGAAATTTTAGCATATATGCAGTGCATGCTGGAACAAGCTAAAATTGCACGCGTATCTATACGAAAGAAGGCTTTCTCTGACTTTGCCAAGCAGATTAGTTTTTTCCCTGGCGTTGAAGAATGGTTTGATCGCATAAAATCGTATGCCAGAGAAAGGGACGTGAAAGTGGAGCATTTTCTTATTTCTTCCGGATTGCGTGAGATGGTTCAAGGTACGAAAATAGCGCGGAAGTTTAAAGAAATCTATGCTTCCGGATTTATGTACGATCATGACCAAATTGCTTTTTGGCCAGCATTGGCTGTGAACTATACGACAAAAACACAATATCTTTTCCGAATCAATAAGGGCAGCTTTGACGTTTTTGACAACAGCAAAATTAACAAATTTACGCCTCAGTCGGATCGCTATGTTCCTTTTACAAATATGGTTTTCATTGGTGATGGCGAAACAGACATTCCGTGTATGCGGTTGGTAAAGGCGCAGGGCGGGTATTCCATAGCAGTGTTCAATCCTAAAAAGCGAAACTCAAAAACGAAAGCAAATCAGTTGCTTGAAGAAGAACGCGCTTCTTTGATCGCACCGGCTGACTATAGCCTTGATTCAACCATAGATAGGGCGGTAAAAGCCATAGTGGATATAGTCGCCGCCAATGCAAAACTTTCTAAGGCCGGACGTTAACAGCTGTAAGCGTTATGGTAAAAATGCATTTTTATACATCAGGAAATGCGTCAAAAGATATCGGGATTGACAAATTTGTTGAGCCTACCGGCGATCATGATGAGTTCTCGCGACATTGGTATATTCATCGAGTCATGGTCGAACGTCGGAAATGCTTCATCGCCATGGAAGCGTACACGCGCTATGCCATGCTTTTTTGTGGCATGACGAAGCCTTTTTTGAACAAATTCTCTCTGTTTTTCGCGGACTACCTTTGGCGGCATATAGTGTCTCTTTGTGCGGTTGAGGACGCCAGTTTCAGCCGCATCAAGGCAATGGCTTCAAATATGTGTGCTGATAGCGTTTACCACAAAGGACTGAATAGAAGCATCCAGGCGCATATCAAGGATGTGGCGCATCAATTGGAATGGGATATTCACCGCTACGGATTTCCGGGAGACCCAGGAAAAGAATTCTTCATGAGCATGCAAGCTAACAAGGTGCCGCGTTCGCGCTATGGAGAAAAAGGCTTCATCATTCCACTGGATGAGTTTCAGCGGTTATGGTGCGAGATTCTGGGAGTGGCGCCTGCCAAGGAATAGAAAAGGCTCTCGGAAGTGGACTCCTTTGTTCGGACAGGCAACAGCGACTTCTTAGCCTACCTTTTCCCTTATCAGGCTGTCCTTAATACCTCTTCGTGGTAGCAACGCTCGGGCATAGCCCTGTCCAGACTGCTGTGTGGGCGGGGCTGGTCGTAAAAGGCGATCCATCTGCCGATGCCCGCGCGGGCTTCCAAGTCGGTTTCATACGCGTTCAGATAAACGTTTTTGTGCTTGAGCGAGCGCCAGAGCCGTTCAATAAACAGGTTATCCAGCCAGCGGGCACGGCCGTCCATGGAGATACAGATTCCATTCTCCCGTAAAAGGTTGGTGAAGGCAAATCTGGTAAATTGGCTGCCCTAACCGGTATTGAAAATATCCGGGGAGCCGTATTTCGCCAAAGCCTCTTTCAGGGCCGAAACGCAAAAATCCACGTCTATGGTATTGGACAGCCGCCAGGGCAGTACCTGTCCAAACTTTGAGATCCACTTCTCACTGCCATCAAAACGGAGCCTCCCTTTATTCTTTTTTTATGCTTTTCCATCGTTTTTTTACGCCTATTTTATGCCGCCCTCCCTATGTTTTTATCCACATGCGGCCTTTTTTATCCGGCCGCTGAAGGAGAAGCATATGGATTTCATTATTGCCGGCGTCGTTGCCGTGTTGCTGGCCGGGTATCTGGTTTACGCCCTGCTGCATCCGGAAAAGTTTTAGGACCTCGAGAGGCGGACAATGAACACTTACAATTGGTTGGAAATAGGCGCTGCCCTGCTGCCCTTGTTTCTTTTCGCGGTGCCGCTGGGGCGGTACATGTACGGCGTGTACGAACAACCCCGCACGCTTCCAAGCCCTCTTCGGGCGGCGGAGAGGCTTGTATATAAACTGGGCGGCGTTGATCCCTGCCGGGACATGGGTTGGAAGGAATACGCCTGGAATCTCGCACTGTTCAGCCTTTTCGGGTTTCTGGCCGTCTTCGCTCTGCAAATGTTCCAGGCCTCCTTGCCTTTGAACCCGGAAGCTTTGCCGAACGTATCCTGGCATTTGTCCTTCAATACGGCCGTCAGTTTCATGACCAACACCAACTGGCAGTCCTATTCCGGCGAAAGCACCTTGAGTTACCTCGTCCAACTCCTGGGGCTGACGGTGCAGAATTTCGTCAGCGCAGCCACAGGCATGGCGGTCGCCCTGGCGCTGATCCGAGGCTTGTCCCGGCCTGAAGCCAAAGGCCTGGGCAACTTCTGGGCGGACCTCACGCGCGGGACGCTGTTCATCCTGCTGCCGCTATCCATACTGGTTGCCGCTGTTCTGATCTCGCAGGGCGTGGTGCAGAATCTCGATCCCTATGTTTCCGCCACAACCCTGGAAGGGGCGAAACAAAGCATCCCCATGGGGCCGGCGGCCTCGCAGATCGCCATCAAACAACTGGGAACCAATGGCGGGGGATTTTTCGGCGTAAACAGCGCCCATCCTCTGGAAAACCCCACACCGTTGTCCAACTGGGTGGAACTGGTTTCCCTGCTGCTTATTCCGGCCGCGTTTGTCTTCACCTTTGGGGAAATGGTCAAAAGCCGCCGCCAGGCCTGGACTATATATCTGGTCATGTTCGGCCTGCTTTGCGCAGGGCTGGGCATAGGACTGTGGGCGGAATTCACGGGCAGTCCGGCCCTGGGCGGCGCCACTCTGGAAGGCAAGGAGACACGCTTTGGCATAGCGGGAAGCGTGCTCTGGTCGGTGTTCACTACGGCGGCTTCCAACGGCTCGGTGAATGCCATGCACTCCTCCTTCACTCCGGCGGGCGGAGCCGTGGCCCTGGTCAACATGATGCTGGGCGAAGTCATTTTCGGAGGTGTGGGGGCCGGCTTGTACGGCATGCTGCTCTTTGTGCTGCTGACCGTGTTCCTGACCGGGCTGATGGTAGGCCGCAGCCCGGAATATCTGGGCAAAAAGCTGGACAGCCGGGATATGTGCTTGATTATTTTGGGTATCATTCTACCCGGCCTGTTTATTCTGGTGGCCTCGGGTCTTTCGCTTACAATTCCCGCCGGCCTGTCGTCCCTGGCTTCGTCCGGCCCTCACGGCCTGACCGAAGCGCTCTACGCCTTCGTCTCGGCCGGAAACAACAACGGGTCCGCTTTTGCCGGGCTTGCGGCCGACACTCCCTATTATAACGTTATGCTCGGGCTGGCCATGCTGGCGGGACGCTTCGGCGTCATTGTGCCGGTGCTGGCCGTGGCCGGCAACATGGCCGGCAAAAAAAAGGCCCCGGCCGGTCCGGGGGCTTTCGCTACGGATTCGCCGTTATTCGCCCTGTTGCTCGCGGGCGTGATTCTGATCGTGGGCGGGCTGACCTATCTGCCCGTCCTGTCTCTCGGCCCGATCGCGGAGCAGATTTTGATGCTGCACGGCGTGGCCTTTTAAGGGAAAGGAGAAAGCTATGCCATCCCGAACAATGCATAAACCGCTTTTCGCCAAAGCCTGCCGTGAAGCTTTTTTCAAGCTTGATCCGCGCATCCTGTGGCGCAACCCGGTCATTTTCATAACCGCCGTGGGAGCAGCCTTGACCACCGCTTTGCTTTTTGCCGGGCAATACAGCTTTTTTACTTTACAAATCGCCCTCTGGCTCTGGTTCACGGTGCTTTTCGCCAACTTTTCAGAAGCCCTGGCCGAAGGACGCGGTCGCGCTCAGGCCGAAAGCCTGCGCCGTTCCAAAAGCGGGACTTCCGCCCGCTTGCTGCAGAACGGGGGCGAATCGCGCGTTCCGGCTTCGGAACTGAAAAAAGGCGATATGGTTCTTTGTGAGGCCGGCGATGTGATCCCCGGTGACGGCGAGGTGACGGAAGGTATGGCCACCGTGGACGAATCCGCCATTACCGGTGAATCCGCCCCGGTTATTCGCGAAAGCGGCGGCGACCGCAGTGCCGTCACCGGCGGCACCAGGGTGATCAGCGATCGCATCCTGATTTGTATCACTGCGGAACCGGGCAACAGCTTCCTGGACCGGATGATCGGCCTGGTTGAAGGCTCTTCCCGCCGCAAAACCCCCAACGAAACCGCACTGACTGTCGTGCTCTGCGGTCTGACCCTCATCTTTCTCGCGGCCGTGGCGACTCTCAGGCTGTTTGCGGATTATTCCGGCTCGGCCGCCGGGCAGGATCTTTCCGGCATCGTGACCGTTCCGGTGCTTATAGCCTTGCTGGTCTGCCTCATTCCCACCACTATCGGAGGACTTTTGAGCGCCGTCGGCATCAGCGGCATGGACAGACTGATCCGCAAGAACGTCATCGCCACCAGCGGCCGGGCCGTAGAAGCGGCCGGCGATATCGACGTGCTGCTGCTGGACAAGACCGGCACCATTACCTTGGGCAACCGCATGGCTGACGAGTTTTTGCCCGCGCCCGGCGTGGACGCGAGGGAACTGGCGGCCAAGGCCCAACTTGCCTCTCTGTCCGACGAAACGCCGGAAGGGCGTTCTATCGTGGTTCTGGCCAAAGAAAAATATGAACTGCGCGCCAAAGAGGCCCAGGCGGGCGGTATGGAATTTATCCCCTTTTCCGCCCGCACCCGGATCAGCGGTGTGCGTTTGAAAGGTGACGGCACGGTCATCTGCAAAGGCGCGTTGGATGCCGTGGAAAAAGAAATTGCCGAGCAAGGCGGGAGTATGCCCGAAACCGTGCGTCAAAGCGCGGAAGATGTGGCTCGCCGTGGCGGCACGCCGCTGGTGGTTGCGGAGAACGCGAAGGTATTGGGCGTGGTGGCCCTGAAGGACGTGGTCAAGGGCGGCATTCGCGAACGCTTTGCCGAACTCAGGCGCATGGGCATCCGCACCGTGATGATTACCGGCGACAATCCGCTGACTGCCGCTGCTATCGCGGCCGAAGCCGGGGTGGATGATTTCATGGCTGAAGCTACGCCGGAAACCAAACTGGCCCGCATCCGCCAGGAACAGGCGGAAGGGCGGCTGGTAGCCATGGCCGGCGACGGCACCAACGACGCCCCCGCCCTGGCCCAGGCCGATGTGGGCGTGGCCATGAACACCGGCACCCAGGCCGCGCGTGAAGCCGGCAATATGGTGGACCTGGATTCCAATCCCACCAAGCTCATCGAGATCGTGGAAACCGGCAAGCAACTGCTTATGACGCGCGGCACACTGACAACTTTCAGCGTAACCAACGATGTGGCGAAGTATTTCGCGGTCATTCCGGCCCTGTTCGCCGGACTGTACGCCGTGGGCGGCCAGGCCGGACCTTTGGCCAGTTTGAATGTCATGCACCTGCATTCGCCTGAAAGCGCCATTCTGAGCGCCGTGATATTCAACGCCTTGATCATCGTCGCCCTCATTCCCCTTGCCTTGCGCGGGGTCGCTTACAGAGCTGTGGGCGCGGCCGCGCTGCTCCGGCGCAACCTGCTGATCTATGGCTTGGGCGGGCTGATAGCGCCCTTTGCGGGCATCAAGCTAATTGACATGCTCCTCGTCCTGGGAGGACTGGCGAAATGAAACAGATAGCAACGGCTATTCGGATGATTGTGGTGTTCACGCTGCTTACCGGAGTTATTTATCCCGCTTTCATGCTTCTGGTGGGCGAAACTCTGTTTCCGGCACAGGCCGGTGGAACGCTGCTCAGTCAACACGGTACGGTGGTAGGCTCCGCCCTGGTGGCGCAAAAGTTTACCGACCCGGCATACTTCTGGCCCAGGCCCTCGGCAGGGGATTATTCCACGATCGCTTCCGGCGCATCCAACCAGAGTCCGACTTCGAAAAAACTGGCCGCGGCCGTGGCCGAACGCCGTGCCGCCGTTGACAAGGGTTCCGGTCGGGAAATGCTTTTTGCCTCGGGCAGCGGCCTGGACCCGGAAATCAGTCCGCAAAGCGCCCTGGCCCAAATCCCGCGCGTCATGCAGGCGCGCGGAGCGTCCAGGGAAACGCTCGAAGGGCTGGTAAAAAAATTTACTCAGCCCCTTGGCCTGGGTTTTTTGGGACAGGAACGGGTGAATGTGTTACGGTTGAACATGGCGCTTGACGCGCTGACAAGGAAATAACCCATGGCTGACGAACACGAATCCCGCCCTGACCCTGACCTGCTGTTGCGTGGTGTCGCATGGGAAGAAAAACAGCGGGAACGCGGCCGCCTGCGTGTGTTTTTCGGCATGTGCCCCGGAGTCGGCAAGACCTATGCCATGCTGGAAAAGGGCGGAGAGATGCTCCGACAGGGCGTGGATGTGGTCATCGGCGTTGTGGAAACCCACGGCAGGGAAGAAACCGAAAAACTGGCCGCTGCCCTGCCGCGGGTTCCCCTTGCCGTTGTTTCTTACCGGGGCGCCGGACTGCGGGAAATGGACCTGGACGCCGTGCTGGACCGTAAGCCGGAGTTGGTGCTGGTGGACGAACTGGCGCATACCAACGCCCCGGGCGGCCGCCACCCCAAGCGCTATCAGGATGTGGGAGAACTGCTGGACGCGGGCATCGACGTGTATACCACGCTCAACGTGCAGCATGTGGCGGGCCGGGCGGATCTGGTAACCCAGATCACCGGCGCGCCCGTGCGGGAAACCGTGCCAGACTCTTTTTTTGAGCGGGCGGAACAGATTGATCTCATCGACCTTTCCCCGCCGGATTTGCTGCAGCGCCTCAGCGAGGGCAAAGTCTATCTGGGTGACCGGGCGGAGCGGGCGGCCGCGAATTTTTTCCGCAAAGAGCATCTGACGGCCTTGCGGGAGCTGGCTTTGCGTTTCACCGCCGAAACCGTGGACAATCAACTGCGAGCGCAACGCGCGTTGACGTCCGGAAAACGTCCCTGGCACACGGCGGAGCGCCTGCTGGTGGCTGTCAGCTCAAGCCCCTATTCCGCGCGGCTTATACGTGCCACGCGCAGAAAAGCCTATGCCATGGGAGCTCCCTGGTACGCCCTGTATGTGGACACGGGAGAAGCGGAGCACGGCGAGGCCCGTGAGCGGCTGCTGAACAATCTGGCTCTCGCGGCGGAACTGGGGGCGGAAGTCATCCATACGCTGGACAAGAACGTGGCATCTGCCATACGTCGCATGGCAGAGGAGCACAACGTCACGCAAATCGTTATAGGCAGGCCGGACCGTCGTTTTTTTCGGGATCTTTTTTCCGGCGGCACCATTTTGAATCAACTGGTGGGAGAAACCAGCGAAATCGACATCCATGTCGTGCGTCAGGAGCGCAAGCCACGCTATCGCGGCTTTCATCCGCGCCTGCCCTCGCCGGCCAGCCGCCCGGCGGCCTACCTGTGGTCTGTCGGGACGCTGGCCGCCGTGGCCCTGCTCTGCCAGTTTTTTCTGCCCTGGCTGGGCTACCGCGCCGTGGGCATCATTTTTTTGTGCGCGGTCATGGGACTGGGCACCGTGGCCGGCTTTGGCCCTACCATAGCCGGAGCCGCTTTCTGTTCCTGCATCTGGAATTATTTTTTCATTCCGCCGTTATTCACCTGGACAATAGATGCGCCGGAAGATCTGATGATGTGCCTCGTCTTTTTTCCGGCCGCCAGCATCACCGGTCTGCTGGCAACGCGTATCCGCCGGCAGAAAAAAGACCTCATCAGGCGGGAATACCGGGCGGGCGTGTTGTACGCCTTCAGCCGGAATCTGGCCGGGGTCGGCAACGCGGAAGAGATCGCCGTCTGCGTGTATGAAAGCCTGCAACGATTGTTCGGTTTCAAAGCCGCCATTATGCCCAAAGGGACAGATAACCGCCTTTCCGGCATCCCGTTGGGCGTGCCGGACACGGATATTTCCGCCAAAAACATGGCTGTGGCCGCATGGTGCCTGAAAAACAGGCGCAGAGCCGGGCAGGGCACGGACACCCTGGCTTCGGCCGGCTGCCTCTGTCTGCCGCTGCTCGGTCGCACCGAATGCATGGGCGTGCTCATGTTGTTTCTTCCGCCGGGTTTCCGCCTGGATCCGGAACAGCAAGGCTTGCTTGATGCGTTTATTTCGAACATCGGCGTGGCTTTTGAACGCGAAGCCCTTGCCGTGCGCGGCAAGGATGCCGAAGTTCTGCGGCATTCGGAACGTCTGCATCAGGCCCTGCTCAACTCCGTCTCCCATGAACTGCGCACCCCGCTGACCAGTTTGATGGGCGCGGCCTCCGCCTTGCGGGACGATGCGACGGCCGCCAATCCGCAACACCGCGCGCTGCTGACGCAGACCATCGAGGAAGGGGCGGAACGCCTCAATCGGGTGGTGGAAAACTTGTTGGACATGAGCCGCATCGCGGGCGGCGCGCTGGCGGTGAAAGAGGAAGTTTTTGAACTCGGAGAATTTGCGGCCGCCTCTCTGGAGCGGGGCCGCCGCCTGCTGGCGGACCGGCCCGTACGCCTGACGGAAGACTGCGAGGTTTTCGCGCGAGGGGATTGCCGCCTGCTGGAGCATGTGCTGTTGAACATTTTCGCCAATGTCGCGGCGTACACCCCGGAAAAGAGTCTCTTGACCGTGCGCGCGCTGGATGGTGGAGATGTCGCATGCCTGGAAGTGGCCGATGAGGGGCCGGGCATACCGGAAGAGGCTCTGGACAGGGTTTTTGAACGTTTTTACCGGGTTCCCGGCACTCCGGTCGGAGGAACCGGACTCGGCCTGTCCATTGCCAAGGCATTGATGGAAGCGCAGAACGGCTCCATCTCTGTGCGTAACCGAGAATCGGAGCCCGGTTGCGTTTTTGCTCTGAAATTGCCCAAGGCCGGTCGCTCGCCCGCGCTGGATGAAGCGGCCGGCTCTTTCAGCCTTGGAGGAAGGGCATGAGCGCCGTGGTATTGATTGTGGACGATGAGCGATCCATTCGCCGCTTTCTGCGGGTGGGGCTTGAATCGGCCGGCTATAAGGCGTTGGAGGCCGCCGCCGGCCGCGAAGGGCTGTCCATGGCCGCATCATGCAGGCCGGACATAATGGTTTTGGATCTCGGGCTGCCGGATATGAGCGGATTTGAAGTCCTCAAACGCCTGCGGGAATGGTCGGAATTGCCGGTGCTGGTGCTGACCGTGCAGGATCAGGAGGATGACAAAGTTCAGGCCCTGGATCTGGGTGCGGACGATTATATTACCAAGCCCTTCGGCATGCCGGAATTTCTGGCCCGCGTGCGTGCGGCCCTGCGCCGGGGTTCAAGCACCATGGATACGGAAGCGTTGTTCACGGCCGGACCGCTGGAAGTGGACCGCGAGGCCCGTCAGGTCCGAGTGCAGGGGCAAGAAGTGCGCCTGACCTCCACGGAATATGCCTTGCTGCTGACTCTGGTGCGGCACGCGGGCAGGGTGGCGACCCACCGCGTTTTGCTGCGCGAAGTCTGGGGGCCAAATTCCACGGAGCATGTGCAATATTTGCGTGTCTACATGGGGCAGATCCGCAAGAAATTGAAAGTCGCTCCCGACTGTCCGGAATTGATCGCCACGGAGCCCGGGGTTGGATACCGATTGCGATGAGGCAGTGCCTCTGTCGTCAGGTCAAAGGCGCCCTTTTGGGTTCAACGGGACCGGGCGCGCCCCGGCTCTGACGGCCGTTCAGCGCTCCGGCTTTTCCTTCAGCGCCGCCAATATCCGGTACATGGCCGTCACTCGGGCCGGGACCGGATAGTTTTTGTTTGCCAGCAGCACGATGCCGGTGTTATCGGCAGGCGCAAAGGCGACGTAGGCGCCGAATCCGTTCGTGGAGCCGGTTTTGTTGAACAGAACGTCCGGCCGGGGCGGCCGGGGCGGCGCAAGCCGGGTCGCTTTGTTGGCCCTGAGAACCACCGCGGGCGAGTTTCCTGCCAGCAGGGTTTCAAGCGTCGCCGGGTATGCGTACATCTCCCAGCCCAGGCCCTGGGTCATACCGCCGACCGTAAAATATCCCGTATGCGTCGTCATGACCGCTTCGCGCAGGGGCTCGCTCATGCCGGCGCCGCTCATGTTCGTTTCCAGAAAGCGGAGCATGTCCGTGGCCGTTGTTTTTATCCCGTACGCTTCCGAGCTCAGCACGCCGGGCGCCATACGGACCGGTCTGCCGTCCCGCGTGTGCCCCTGGGCGTATTTTTCCATCCGCGCCGCTGGGACTCTGATATATGTCCGCGTCAGGCCAAGTCCGGGAAAAAGCGTCTTTTCCATCAGGTCTTCAAAAGACGCGCCCAGGCTTCGGGCCGCAAGAAAACCGAACAGCCCGACGCTCGGATTGGAATACAACCGATAGGCGCCGGGGGGGTAGGCCGGACGCCAGTTTTTGAAAAAGGCGAACATGCTTTTCTGGTCTTTCACGTCCGGCGGAAGCTGCAAGGGCAGGCCGCCCGCCGTATAGGCGCCGAGATCAAGCAGGCTGACCGCGTCAAGAGCGCTGCCCGCCAATTCGGGCAGGTATTTGCCGGCCCTGTCGGAAAGCGACAGGGCTCCGGACGCCTGCGCGTATGCCGCCAGGGTCGCGGTCAGGGTTTTGCTGATCGAGCCGAGCTCAAAGAGCGTATCTCCCTCGATTTTTTGCCCGGTTTTCAGCGAGGCGACGCCGTAGCTGAAGAGAAAGCGTTCTTCGCGGACCGTGACGCCGACGCTCATGCCCGGTATGGCATGTTCCGCCATGAGGGGGCGGATGACCGAGTCCACGGCGCGGGCAATGCGGGCGGCGTCTTCCGCCCCGGCGGCCCTTGTTTGCGCGGCGCAAAAAAGAAGCAGGGCGGCCGTGAACACGACACATGCGGGAGTGGTTTTTTTCATGGAGCGGGGCAGCTTTTCACCGTTCCCGCCTGTCTTCTCCTGAGCGTCTCGCTTGCACCCGTCTTTCTACAAGCACGCCGGGGCAGCCCGCGCACATGGATGGCGGGATGAGATGTTTACAAAGCTCCGAACATTCTTCCAAGGGAGCGCCCAGGCGCAGGCGTTCACGATAACCCGCCCGCGCCACACACTCAGGCTGCCGTCTATCCTGCGAACGCCTGTCCGATTGCTGCCTTTTCTCGCTTGATTCGGGCATTGAGCCTCCCTGTTTTTTTCGATTGTCCCTGCTCCGTCACCTTGGCGAAGATCAGTTTTCGTGTAAAAAGTCGACTATAATAATTTTTTCATCTCTACACCAATATTTTTTGGTTTGCCACCGACCCGGCTCTCCCTCGAAGACGGGGCGCGGATAAAAAAAGGCCTACCGGTGGGGGTAGGCCTGAATTCTTTGGTTGTGAGGTTATATGATTAACAATTTAACACGGTGTATTTATTGTATTAAATTCCATACGCCCGTTGAGATGCCAAGGAAAATGCCAAGATTTTTTCCCGGTGCCTCATAGGCGGGGCTACTCTATTTTCAGGTCGCGGAGTGGGCGGCGTTGACGGGGAATCCCTGAATTATTTTCCCGGCAGGCCGTCAGGTGCGGTTTTTCGGCGTGGGTAATTACTCCGCGCCTAGCCGGGGAAATTCGCTATGCCTGCGCCTGTTCCGCCACAGGGGAGGGCACATATACGGGCTGCACCTTCTGCCATTCGGTATGTTCGTTTTCCGCGACCCAGAGGTCATAGGCCTGCTGCATGTTCATCCACAGTTCGGGCGTTGTGGAGAAGGCGCGGGAAAGGCGTAGTGCCATGTCAGGCGTGACTGCGGCCCGCTCGTTGACGATGGTCGAAAGCGTCTTGCGCGATACCCCCAGGCTTGCGGCCAGCGAGGTAACGGTGAGCTTCAGTGGTTTTATGTATTCCTCGCGGATCAATTCACCGGGATGAGTGCGCTTGCGGGTCATTTTGCGGCGCATGGCGGCCTCCTTAATGGTAATCCTGGTAGTTCGCGACATAGGCGTCGCCGTCCTCAAAACGGAAGGTCAGACGCCAGTTGCCGGAAACCTTTACGGACCAAAGCCCTTTGAGCTTGCCTTTCAGCGGGTGCAGATCGTAACCGGCAACCTCCATATCCTGCACCACTCCGGCGGCATCCAGGCGGTCGAGCTGCCGGCGCAGCTTGTCCGCGTGCTTCGCCTGTATGCCTTTGGTCGTGCCGTCATAGAAGAACACTTCAAGGCCCTTGTGCTCAAAGTTTTTTATCATGTCCGCCTCAATAATGTAACCAGACTAGTTACAATGTCAATCTTTATCTGTCTTCGGCTTGTCCAGATAGTCCGCCCATTCCAGCATCATCTTGGTTCTCCCTCAAAGACAGGGGCGCGGATAAAAAAAGGCCTACCGGTGGGGGTAGGCCTGAATTCTCTGGTGGGTCGTGAGTGATTCGAACACTCGACTCTCTCCTTAAAAGGGAGATACTCTACCTGCTGAGTTAACGACCCGGACGGGAAGGGTTTAACTAGCCCAACCTGAGCCGGAGGTCAATACAGAAAGTTGTTTTTCGGTTTTTTTTTGCGCTCTGGATCTATGGCTCAAAGTGCTGTAAACTCACCCGGATAGCAAATGGGGGTATTCATGCCGATCCGTTTCAATTGCGGGTACAAGCCGCCTTTCTGGCTGCCGGGCGGTCATGCGCAGACCATAGGCAGCCGCGTCGTATGTTTTGTCCCGCAGTTGCGATATAGGCGGGAGCGCCTGGAACAGCCCGACGGCGACTTTTTTTTTGTGGACTGGTTGTTCGTTTCAGGCAAACCCGAAGCCGCAAACGAAAAGGTCGCCATCATCTCGCACGGGCTGGAAGGGGATTCCGGCCGCTCCTATGTCCGCGCGCTGGCGCTGCTTTTGCAAAAACGGGGATGGGATGTGGCGGCTCGCAACATGCGTTCCTGCGGGGGCGAAATGAACCGCCTGCCCATTTTTTACCACAGCGGCGAAACGGGCGACCTGCACAGTCTGGTCCTGCACTGCCTGGACAGGGGCTACAAGCGCGTTGCCCTGGCCGGTTTCAGCGTTGGGGGCAATCAGGTGCTGAAATATCTGGGCGAAAAGGGCGCTTCGGTTCCCGCCGCGATCACGGCGGCGGTGGCCGTGTCCGTGCCCTGCGACCTGGCGGGCTGCTCGCAAGTTTTGTCCCGGCCGGCCAACCGGGTGTACATGAAATATTTTCTGCGCACCCTGCGGGCCAAAGTGCGTGAAAAGCACGCCCGCTATCCGAAGCTTTTCGATCTGCGCGGCCTTGATTCCATGAAGACCTTCAGAGAATTTGACGGGCGCTACACCGCGCCGCTGAACGGGTTCGCCTCTGCCGAGGACTATTGGGAAAAAGCGTCCAGTCTGCCGTATCTGGGCAAGATCATCGTGCCCACGCTGCTGATCAACGCCCGCAACGACCCTTTCCTGGACGAGGCCTGCTTTCCCGTGGAGGCGGCGAAAAATAGCGGAGCGCTGACCCTTGCGATGCCGGAAGAGGGCGGGCATGTGGGTTTTCCCGGCCCCTCAGGCAAGGCCGTGGGCTGGCTGGAAGAAGAAGTGCTTTCATTTTTGAAAGCATCGCCGCGCCCCGTATGAGTCTGTTCCGGGGAAGACGTATACGCCGGATTTGTGGTTGACAGCGCCGTGCTGAGGGAACACCATACAGACAGCGAAAATCGAGGGAATACCAAGCGGAACGCCGGGTATTTGAGGCTGTCACCGTTTCGACACAATCTTGACACATTTCTCACAAGCGGGTACTGCTACACTGATGACTTCACATGTGATTTCTGGGGGCGGAGAAAGATTTTCCGCTTGAAAGAGGCGCGACCGGCCGAATACCGTGCCGATAAACAAGATTTCAGTGTTCTGGTTCAGATCAGAAAGGCGGAGGGGCGATGACGGACAAAGAACGAATCATTCAGGAATTCGTTCCGGGCAAACAGGTGACCCTGGCGCACCTCATTGCCCATCCGACGGATGATCTGGCCAAAAAAATCGGCATCCCCGGCGCCGAGGCCATCGGCATCATGACCCTGACCCCCGGCGAAACCGCCATGATCGCCGGAGACGTCGCCACCAAGGCCGCGAACATTCAAATCGGTTTCCTTGACCGTTTTACCGGCGCGCTTGTCATTTACGGCTCGGTGGGCGCGGTGGAAGAAGCGCTGCACAAGGTCGTATCGACCCTGAAAACCCTGTTGGGCTATGCGCCCTGCGAAATTACGCGGACCTGACATGCGGGATCAGGCCGGGTTCATGCTGATAGGTCCTATAGCCGCGGGCAAGTCCACTTTGTTCAAAGCCCTTTTTGGTCAGGAGGGCGACGTGCGCAAGACCCAGGCCGTTGAATTCGAGTCCGGCGGCATTGACACTCCCGGTGAGTATTTTAGTCACCCAAGGCTGTACCACGCGCTGATCAACACCTCCAGCAACGTGGACACCATTGTGTATGTGCATCCCTGCGATGCGCAGGAATATCGCATGCCGCCGGGCCTGCTCACCATCTACGAGGGCAAGCGGCTGGTCGGGGTCATCACCAAAACGGACTTGCCGGACGCAAGACCCGATGAAATTGAAAGCATGCTGCGCGAGCAAGGATTCAGCGGGCCCATTTTTCGTACTTCCAATCAGGACCAGCGCAGTGTAAAAGAGTTGAAGTCCTATTTGCTGGGGGAAACCCCGTTGCCGGATGCCAGCGTAAGGAGCGCCAAATCATGAAACGTCTGATTACCGCGGCTGTCGTACGTCAGGAAAAGCAGGCTGGAAAAAAATGTCTGGAAATTTGCCTGCCCCAGTGCATTGTCACCCCGGAAGCCCGCCAGGTGGCCGAGCAGATCGGTCTGGCGCTGGTAGAAACCGCTGCCGCCACGCAAAGCTGCGCGCCCGCGGTTTGCTGCAAACCGGCAGCCGCGCAGCCGGCAGCCGGCGATCTGGCCGCCATCCGCGCTGCGATTATGGCCAAACTGCCCGCCGGCAGCGTTTCGGCGGACGTCGTTGACCAACTGGTCAAAAAGGCCGTGAGCCAGCAGGCCATGCCCGCGGCGGCCGCGCCGCCTCCGTCGGAAGCGGGCTTTCAGTCGCAGACCACGAGCAAGGGCATCAAACGCGTGGCCGGCGAGACCGTCAGGATGGGAATTTTCGAAGGCGCCGGCAGCGAAAACCGGGTGGGCATCGTCGATGTGGTCACGGGAGAAGACGGCAGTTCCATGGCGGGCGGCTTCATGGCCTGGGAAAACTGCTTTTTTCCCTGGACGCTGACTTATGACGAGATTGACCTCGTGCTGGAAGGCGAGCTGCACATCCGTTGCAACGGCGAAACCACCGTATGCAAGACCGGTGACGTGCTCTTCATTCCCAAAAACACGAGCATCGAGTTCGGCACCCCCACCAAGGTGAAATTTTTCTATGTCGCCTACCCGGCCAACTGGCAGGAAGTCTGACGGAGGGTGGCGATGGGTCCGTATATAACGGAAACTTGGCTGCGGGAGCAGTTCGGCCTCGGGCACGGCACGGAGATCCACCTGCCGGTCGGCGCGCGTTTGACGCCGGCGGCGAAGGGGCTGCTTGACGAGCGGCGGATCACCGTCAAGTACGCCGACGAAGCGGGCAGGGTGTTTCTGGACGAAAGGCCGGACGCGGAAGCGCCTGAATTAAAGCGGGTCAACCCGCTGACCGGCAGCGGCGAGCGGCACAAGGCCTGTTGCCTGATGTGCCGTCAGCCTCTGGACAAAAAACCGGATACCCTGACGCATCTGGACGCTCGCAACCTGGTTTCAAAAAACGATCCGCGCCTGAAACTGCGCGGCAAGCTGGACAGCGCCATCGCCCAGGCGGTTCTGACCCAGGCGGAATTCGACCCCGAGGGCAAATATCCGACTTTGGCCCTGTGGCTGGCCGATATCCGGTCCGCGCTGGGCAATGTGCTCAAAGCCGAGGTCACCGGCGAAACGATGCCGGCCATCGCCATGGGCGACATGGATGAAACGGCTATCCACGCTGTTTCGCACAATCCGCTCAAGTATCTGGGACACGACCATATCGTGCCCGAGGCGGGCCAGGGCGCGCATGTCGCAAGGCTCAACCTGCTGCGCGCCCAGATCCGCGAGGCAGAGCTCTATGCGGCGGATGTGTATATCGCCCGCGACTTTACCGTCACCCGGCCCGACGTCATGCAGGGTCTGAATCGTTTGAGCAGCGCGGTCTACGTGTTGATGCTGCTTGTCTATCTGGCGGAGCAGGGCAGCCCCGTTCCGCCTGAAAGGATGCGGGCATGAGTCTGATAGAAGCCGCCGCAGCCTGGGCCAAAGCGCACCCCGGCAGGATCGTCTTTCCGGACAGTCTTGACGTCCGTTCGGTCAAAGCCGCGTTGAGCGTGGTTGAGCGGGGATACGGCCAACCGGTGCTGCTCGCCAACCCTTTCGCGCTGCGCGCCTTTTGCCGAACGCACGACCTCAAGCTGGGCGGGATTTCCGTCATTGATCCCGAGCGCTCCCCCCTGCTGGAGCGGCTCGTCGCCCTGCGCGCCGAGCGGCATCCCGACCTGGGGGCGGACAAGATCCGCGCGGAACTGGCCGATCCTCTGTGGTTCAGCGCCATGATGCTGGCGGCAAGCGAAGCCGATTACTGCATCGCGGGCAATGTTTCGGCCACTTCATCCGTGCTGCGCGCCGCGCTCAAGGTTATCGGCCTGGCCGAGGGCAACCGCACCCTGTCTTCGATTTTCTTCATGGTGCCGCCGGACGGCGGGCGCGTGCTCGGTTTTGCCGACTGCGCCGTTGTGCCCGAACCCACCACGGATCAACTGGCCGACATCGCCCTGGCGGCTGCGGCCAGCTACCGCAACCTGATAGGGGAAGCCCCGCGCGTGGCCATGCTCTCTTTTTCGAGCAAGGGCAGCGCCAAGCACCCGGCTGCCGAAGCCGTGCGCAAGGCCATGGATCTGGTCAAAGAACGCGACTCTTCGCTGCTGGTGGACGGCGAGTTGCAGTTCGACGCGGCCGTCGTGCCTTCCGTGGCCGCGCAGAAGGTTCCGGGCAGCCCTTTGGCCGGCGATGCCAACGTGTTTGTTTTTCCGAATCTGTCCGCGGGCAACATCGGGTACAAAATCGCGCAGCGGCTGGGCGGGTACAGCGCGCTCGGCCCCATGATCCAGGGCTTGAGATGTCCCATGCATGACTTGTCGCGCGGTTGCAGCGCCGAGGATATGGTTGAAACCGCTCTTCTGGCCATGAAGATGGTTCCGGTGGTGGGCGAACGAAAATAGCAGGCCCGGCCCGAAGGGGCGGGGCGGCGTATTGCGGATTTTTGGCGGTATTTGGTTTTGTTGAGCAATGCCCGGGAAACTCGGGCCATTTTAACCAAGTGGAGAGAATACAATGGAAGCATTGGGCATGATTGAAACCAAAGGTCTGGTGGCATTGATTGAAGCGTCCGACGCCATGGTCAAGGCCGCCCGGGTCAAGCTGGTCGGCTACAAGCAGATCGGCGGCGGGTTGGTGACCGCTATGGTGCGCGGCGACGTCGCCGCCTGCAAGGCCGCCACCGACGCGGGCGCGGCTGCCGCGCAGCGCATCGGCGAACTCGTTTCCGTTCATGTCATCCCGCGTCCTCACGGCGATCTGGAAGAAATTTTTCCGATTAAAATGAGCGGAAATTTCAATGACTAATGAGCAAGACGCGCCGGCGCCGGGCGTGAATGTCCGGCGTCGGCGCGTAGTTGCGCGAATGCAACGCGCACCGCGTCCGACCGGGCGGGTGGGCTTTTTACCCAGTTCGAGAACAGCATGAAACTCGCAGTCGTCATCGGTCAGGTTGTATCTACGGTCAAGCACAGCGGACTCGAGCAAGACAGGTTGCTGGTTGTGGACCTTGTCGGAGCGGACGGAAAGCCTCTGGGCGACACCCATGTCGCATCCGACAGCATCGGTGCCGGCAACGGCGAATGGGTGCTTGTCGTGCAGGGCAGTTCCGCGCGCAAGACCATTCACAACGAAGCGCCCATCGACATGAGCGTTATCGGCATCGTCGACGAGGTGGTGATAGAGGACAAGGTCATTTTCCACAAATAGGAATGGCCGGCGAGGAGCATTGTGGATATCGACGCGCGAAACATCGAAAGCATCGTCCGTGCCGTTCTGGCGTCAATGGACGGCGCGCCTCCGGCGGCGGTCCGCCGGCAGGCGGCGGTACCGGGCGTGTTTCAGGAACTGGACGACGCCGTGGCCGAAGCGCATGACGCGCAAAAGGCGTTGCATACCGTTTCCCGGCGCGAGTGCGTGGTCAACGCCATCCGTCAGGCGGGCGAACGCCATGCCCGCGAGTTGGCCGAACTGGCCGTTTCTGAAACCGGCATGGGCAGGGTTGAAGACAAGACCCTGAAGAATCTTTCCATGGCCCGCCATACGCCCGGGCCGGAATGCCTGTCGCCGCTGGCGCTCAGTGGCGACAAAGGGCTGACTCTGATCGAAAATGCCGCCTGGGGCGTTATTGCGTCGGTGACGCCGTCCACGAACCCGGCCGCGACGATCATCAACAACGCCATCAGCATGATTTCCGCGGGCAACGCGGTGGTGTTCGCGCCGCACCCGGCGGCCAAACGCGTGTCGCAGCGCGTCATAGCCCTGATCAACGAAGCGGTGGTCGCGGCGGGTGGTCCGGGCAACGTCATAACCACCGTTGTCGAGCCCAATATCGAAACCGCCCAACGTCTATTTCGCTATCCGGGCATCCATCTGCTGACCGTGACCGGGGGCGAAGCCGTGGTGCACGCCGCCCGCTCGCACACGGACAAGCGCCTCATCGCCGCCGGTGCGGGCAACCCGCCGGTGGTCGTCGACGAAAGTGCCGATATTGCGCGCGCGGCCCGCGACATCGTCTGGGGTGCGTCTTTTGACAACAACGTCATCTGCGTTGACGAAAAAGAGGTCGTTGCCGTTGCAGGGATCTGCAATCAACTGAAATCCGAGATGAAAAACCACAAGGCGGTGGAACTGACCCGCGATCAGGCAAAGCAGCTTGAAAGCGTGCTGCTCGCCAGTATCGGCCCCGACGGCAAGGGCACGGTCAACCGTGACTACGTCGGCCGCGACGCGGCGAAAATAGCCGCGGCCATAGGCCTTGCCGTTCCGGCCGACACGCGTCTGCTTTTTGTTGAAACGCCCGCAGACCACCCTTTTGCGGTGACGGAACTGATGATGCCGGTGCTGCCCGTGGTCCGCGCCGACAATGCGGACCAGGCCATCGACCTGGCGGTAAAGCTTGAAGGCGGGTGCCGGCATACGGCGGCCATGCATTCAAAAAATTTGGACAATCTCGACCGGATGGCGAACGAGATCAACACCAGCATCTTCGTCAAGAACGGACCCTGCCTCGCGGGGCTCGGCTTTGGCGGCGAAGGCTGGACAACCATGACCATTTCCACACCCACCGGTGAGGGCGTCACCTCGGCCCGGACCTTTGTCCGTCTGCGCCGTTGCGTCATGGTCGACCATTTCCGCGTTGTCTGACGCGAGGCACAAGGACAGGACAAGAATATGGCCCAGGTGAACACAGCGCCCGATTGGCTCAACGGCTGCCTGCAACGCGCGGCCGCCATCGCCAACGACATGACGCCGGCCAAAACGTCCGGCTCCTTGCGTCTGGGCATCGACCTGGGCACGAGCGATGTGGTCAGCATGGCGCTTGACGAAAACAACAATCCGGTGGGCGTGTGCCTTGAATGGGCCGACGTGGTGCGGGACGGCGTTGTCCTCAATTTTTACGGCGCCGCCGCCATTGTCCGAAAGCAAATGGAAGCCTTGAAGGAAAAGTTGGGAGTGGCCTTCACAAAAGTCACCACCTCGTATCCTCCGGGCACGGACCCGCGTATTTCCGTCAACGTGCTTGAAGCCGCGGGACTGGAAGTTGAAGCGGTTATCGATGAACCGTCGGCCGTGGCCCATCTTTTGGATCTCGACCGCGCGGCCGTGGTCGACATAGGCGGAGGAACGACCGGAGTGGCGGTGCTGCGCGGCGGCAAGGTCGTCTATTCCGGCGACGAGCCCACGGGCGGGCGTCATGTCTCGCTGACCATCGCCGGGGCCAACCGGCTGACCCTGGAAGAGGCCGAGGCCTTTAAGATTTCGAGCGGCAGGGCGGTCTGGCCCATTGTGCGCCCGGTGTTTGAAAAAATGGCGGACATCGTTCGCCAGCACATCAAGGGACACAAAGTTGATTCTTTGTATCTCGCGGGCGGGTCCTGCACGCTGCCCGGCGTCCGGGAGCTTTTTGAATACGAATTTCCCGATCACGTGGTCGTGCTCCCCGACAACCCTATTTTTCTGACGCCCCTGGGCATCACGGCCTATCGGCCGAAAGCGGAAAAGCAGGGGAAACGAAAGAGCGGCCGAGGAACACATGCTTAACGAACAGGAAGTGGGACACATAGTATACCAGGCGCTGGACCTGCTGAATGTGCGGGCGGTCAAGGAATTTCGACTGCCGTCGGACACCTATATCGGCGGCGGCGCGATTTCCCGCATCGGCGAGGCCTTGTCCGTTCGCGGCATTCGCAACGTTTTCGTCGTGATCGATGAAATCGTCGACAGCCTCGGCCTGGCGGATGCCATGTATCGTTCGCTTAACTACAGCGGCATCGCGCATTGCGTCTGCCGCCAGCCGGCGGGAGAACCGCAAAGCCGCGTCGTCGAACAAGAGGCGGAACGTTTCACCGCGTCCGGCTGCGACGGCATGGTCGCCATCGGCGGCGGCTCCGCCATTGACGCTGCAAAGGCCATTGTGGTTCTGGCCGCCAATCCCGGGCTGCGTACCGCCGATTTGCTTGATCCGGCGCGCATCGGCAACCGGCGCGCTCCGCTCGTCGCCCTGCCGACCACTGCCGGGACGGGGTCCGAGGCGACCAGCGTCACGGTGATTTCCGATTCCGATTCGCACCACAAGCAGGTCATCGTCCACCCCGTTCTGGTGCCCGACCTGGCCCTGATCGACGCCTGCCTGATGCTGCGCGTGCCGCCGAGCGTCACCGCGGCCACGGGCATCGATGCCCTGACCCATTCCATTGAGGCCTATGTGGCGACCAAGGCGACGCCCCTGACCCGCGCTCTGGCCTATCAGGCCATCCGGCAGATAGGCGAGGCGCTTCCCGTGGCGGTGGGACAGGGCGACAACGTGGAGGCCCGCGAATCCATGGCCCTTGCTTCGTACATGGCGGGCATCGCTTTTTCCAACGCGGGCCTGGGGCTGACCCATTCGATGGCGCACCAGATCGGTCCGCGCTACAACCTGCCGCACGGCGTGGCCAATTCGATTCTGTTGCCGTCGGTCATGCGTTTCAACGATCTGGTCTGCAAAAAGGCCTATTCCGATATCGGACTGGCCCTGACCGGTGAAAAAATGTCCTCAAGCGAAGTTATCGACGCGGTGCGGCGTTTGATCGTCGAGGTGGGGCTGCCGGCCAATCTGGCGGTCGCGGGCGGCAAGGCGGAAGATTTTGAATCCCTCGCGGAAGGCGCCCTGAATGATTACTGCATCGGCACCAATCCGAGGTCCGTATCCAAATCGCAGATAGTGGAAGTGTATGCGCACGCGTTACAGCGCTGAAAATTGACTATACAGGCAAAGCAAGGAGCGCAACTATGGGACTTATCAGCACAGTTATTATGTGGATCATGATGGTATTCATGCTGGTTGCCGCGCTGGATCGCATTTTCGATCAATTCGGCGGCGCTGAGGCGGTTTTGGGCAAGATTGGGCTGGGGGCCTTCGGACAGAAGATCGAAGGAGCCGGCAAGCAGTTTGAGGAAGGCTTCATGGCCATGGGCGCGCTGGCGCTGGCCATGGTCGGGGTCATGGCTATGGCCCCGGTGCTGGCCTATCTGCTGGGGGCCATCGTCACCCCTATATACACAGCTTTGGGCGCCAACCCGGCCATGTTCGCCACCACCTTGCTGGCCCTGGACATGGGCGGCTTTCCGCTGGCCAAAGAAATGGCCGGAGGCGACACGGCCGCCTGGATGTACGCCGGCGTCATTCTGGGTTCCATGATGGGACCCACCATCGTTTTTTCCATTCCCGTGGGCCTGGGCATCATTGACAAGGAAGACCGCCGTTTTCTGGCCATGGGCATTCTGGCCGGCATCGTCACCATTCCTCTGGGCTGCATAGCTGGCGGTCTGGTGGCCATGGTTTCCGGCGTGGTCATCGACGGCCAGCCGGTCACTTTCAGCCTGTCCATGATCTTCATGAACATGATCCCCGTGATCATTGTGGCGGCCCTTATCGCCGTCGGCCTGAAGTTCATACCCGAAAAGCTGATTGCCGGGTTCCAGGTCTTCGCCAAGATTCTGGTGGCCCTGATCACGCTAGGCCTTGCCGCCGCGGTCTTCAAAGATCAGCTCGGCATCACGCTCATTCCGGGCATGGACCCGATCTTTTCCGATGCGGCGGCGGCGGCCGCCGGCGACCTGCGGGCCATTGAAGTCATTGGCAAGATCGCCTGCGTGCTGCTGGGCGCGTATCCCATGGTTTTTCTGATCACCCGCTGGTTCGGCGAACCGCTGAAAAAAGTCGGATCCCTGCTGAAAATGAACGAAGCCGCCGCCGCGGGCATGGTGGCCACTCTGGCCAACAACATCCCCATGTTCGGCATGATGAACAAGATGGACGACCGGGGCAAGGTGCTGAACGTGGCTTTCGCGGTTTCCGCGGCCTTCACCTTCGGCGACCACCTTGGTTTTGTCGCGGCCGTGGCCGCTCCGATGATTTTCCCGATGATCATCGGCAAACTGGTCGGAGGCGTGACCGCGATTTTCTTCGCCATGATGATCGCGCCGAAGGCCACCGTGGACCAGAATATTCCGACCGAGAACACCGAAGCCGTGACGGAGTAGGAACGCTTCATGAGTGTACGCGTCATTCGCAGTGTCGGTATTGATATCGGCACCACGACAACCCAGGTGATTTTCTCCAGGCTGGAACTGGTGAATCGCGCGCCTGTTTCGCAGGTGCCGCATTACGAGTTCGCCAGCCGGGACATCACCTACGTCAGCCCGGTGGTTTTCACGCCGCTGGAAGACGACGGGCGCGTACGCCAGGACGATCTGGCGAAGTTCATCGCTTCGCAATACGCCGAAGCGGGTCTGACGGTTGAAGAAGTCGAGTCCGGCGCCGTCATCATTACCGGCGAGACATCAAAAGCCAAAAACGCCCGCAGCACGATAATGGATCTGGCCCGGCAACTGGGCGACTTCGTGGTCGCCACCGCCGGGCCGCATCTGGAATCGATCATCGCCGGCCGCGGCTCCGGCGCGGGAGATTATTCAAAAGAAAACGCCTGCCGCGTGCTCAACATCGACATAGGCGGGGGCACTTCCAACTATGTGGTGTTCGAAGCGGGGCGGGTCGTTGATACAGCCTGCCTGAACGTGGGCGGACACCTGATCGAAACTTTCGGCGACGGAAGGGTTAAAACCCTGCGCGAACCCGCTCTGCGGGTGCGTGACGCCTGTTTCGGCAAACAGGCTTCGCCGGAACGGACAGGCAGGCGGGATATAGACGCGCTGATTGAAAAGATGGCGGATATGGTCGTCGAGGTGATGCTGGGATCTCCTTCCGAGCTCGCCCGGTCTTTGCTGATGACGGACTGCCTCCGTCCGGGTCAGCGTTTTGACCAGGTTTTCATTTCCGGCGGCGTGGGCGAATGCTACTACAGCCCTGAAAGCCTCAGGGACCCTTTTGCTTACGGCGATACGGGACCTCTCTTGGCCGAAGCGCTGCGCCGGCGTCAGGAACTGGCGAAGCTCGCCACGAAAAAGCCGCGCCAGACGGTGCGCGCCACGGTCATCGGCGCCGGGGCCCACACCCTGTCCCTGTCCGGCAGCACCATCTGGCTGAACGCCCAGCGGCTGCCCATTCGCAACATCCCGGTACTGCAACCGGGAGTGGAATGGCGGCAGTCGACCCCGGAAGGGCTTGCCGAAGCGTGGTTTCTTGCCGCGCGGCAGATGGACCTGGATCCGGCGGCGGATTTGTATGCCCTGGCCTTGCCGGATGACCTGCCTGTGGCGTATAAAGAAGTCGTCGCCGCCAGCGATGCGCTGAGGCAATTCAACGAGCGCCATCCGCAGCAGGGGCGCCCGCTCATCGTTATTGCCAGCCAGGATCTGGGCAAGGCGCTGGGCATGGAACTGCAGCCGCAACTGGCGGGCCGCGAACTCGCGGTCATCGACGAAGTCAAAACCCGAGACGGCGATTACGTTGATATCGGCAAACCCTTTTTTGGCGGGCAGATTGTCCCGCTTACCGTTAAATCGTTAGCATTTCCATCTTAATTGAAGGTAGGAGATAGTATGAAGCTGTCAACACGGTTGTTCGGACAGGCGTATCAGTTCAAAGACGTCAAAGATGTGCTGGCGAAAGCGGGTGACGCCCGTTCCGGCGACGAACTCGCGGGCGTCGCGGCGCAAACCGCGCAAGAACGTGTCGCGGCCAAGTATGTGCTGGCCGAGATGACCCTGGCCGATCTGCGCATGAGCCCGGCCGTGCCTTATGAAGAAGACTGCGTGACCCGGATCATTCAGGACGGCGTCAACGAGACGGCGTACGAGCGTATTCGCAACTGGTCGGTCAGCGAATTGCGCGAGTTTATTTTGTGCGACGAGACCGACTACGCTGAAATCGAGTTTCTGCGCAAAGGCCTGACCTCTGAAATGGTCGCGGCCGTGGCCAAGATCTGCTCGAACAGCGACCTGATCTACGGCGCGAAAAAGATGCCGGTCGTCAAGCGCGCCAATACGACCATCGGCCTGCCGGGCACCTTTTCCGCCCGCCTGCAGCCCAACGACACCCGCGACGATATCAACAGCATCGTGGCCCAGATTTATGAAGGCCTTTCCTACGGCGTGGGCGATGCGGTCATCGGCACCAACCCGGTGACCGACAACGTTGAAAACGTCAAGCGCATTCTGCACGCCATTCAGGAAATCATCGATAAGTACAATATCCCCACCCAGCCCTGCGTGCTGGCGCACGTTTCGACCCAGATCGAGGCGATTCGCCAGGGCGCGCCGGGCGGCTTGATTTTCCAGAGCATCTGCGGCAGCGAAAAAGGCCTGAAAGAGTTCGGCGTGACCATCGAACTTTTGGACGAAGCCCTTGAAGTGGGCCGCGCGTACAACAAACTGGCCGGCACGAATTGTCTGTACTTTGAGACGGGCCAGGGTTCGGCCCTGTCCGCCGACGCCCACAACGGCGCCGACCAGATGACCATGGAAGCCCGCAACTACGGCCTGGCCCGTCGCTACGACCCATTCCTGGTCAATACCGTGGTCGGCTTCATCGGTCCCGAGTATTTGTACAACGACCGCCAGATCACCCGCGCCGGCCTTGAAGACCACTTCATGGGCAAGCTCTCGGGCATCTCCATGGGCTGCGACACCTGCTACACCAACCATGCGGACGCCAACCAGAACTCCAACGAAAACCTGATGGTTCTGCTGGCCGCCGCGGGGTGCAACTATATCATGGGCATGCCGCTGGGCGACGACATCATGCTGAACTATCAGACGTCGGCCTTTCACGACACGGCAACCGTGCGCCAACTGCTGAACCTGCGGCCTTCGCCGGAGTTCGAAGTCTGGCTGGAAAAAATGGGCATCATGGAAAACGGCCGCTTGACGCCGCGCGCCGGCGACGCATCACTCTTCTTTTGATCGGGGGTAAACATCATGGATCAACGCCAAATCGAAGATATCGTCCGTAACGTCCTGAGCCAGATCGGCGCCCAGGGCGCTCCTTCCGGCGCGCCCGGCAAAGCGGCCGCCGCGTCTGCCGCCGTCGACGGCGGCAGCCTGCCCGACCTGGGCGGGGATGAGTTCCAGAGAAAATGGATCGGCGTGCAGCAGCCCAAGCGCCGCGAAGTGCTGGACGAGTTGCGCAAAAACACCGGCGCCCGCGTATGCAGCGGCCGCACCGGCCCCCGCCCGCGCACCCTGTCTTTGCTGCGCTTTCTGGCGGACCATTCTCGTTCCAAGGATACGGTTCTGAAAGAGATCCCCACGGAATGGGTTCAGAAAGCCGGCCTCTTTGAGGTGACGAGCGAAGTGTCCGACAAGGACAAGTATCTGACCCGTCCCGACCTGGGCCGCCGTCTGTCCAAGGAAGCCATCGACACGATCCTGTCCAAGTGCAAGAAAAACCCGAAAGTGCAGCTCGTCGTTTCCGACGGCCTGTCCACGGACGCGGTGACCGCCAATCTGGACGAAATTATGCCGTCCCTGCTGAAAGGCCTGCAAAGCGCCGGGCTGGAAGTTGGCGTTCCCTTCTTCGTGCGCTACGGGCGCGTCAAGGTTGAAGACCAGATCGGCGAACTCTTGGGCGCGGATGTCGTGATTCTGCTGGTCGGGGAACGCCCGGGCCTGGGACAGTCGGAAAGCCTGTCCTGCTATATGGTGTACCGTCCCACTTCGGCCACCGTCGAAGCCGACCGCACCTGCATTTCGAACATCTATCACGGCGGCACGCCTCCTGTGGAAGCGGCGGCCGTGATCGTGGACATGACGAAAAAAATGCTGGAGAAAAAAGCCTCCGGCATCGCACTCAACCGCTAGAAGGAAGGAGTACATATCATGCCGACTCTTGATTTCATCAAACCCAATGTGACTTCCGTCCGGTTGATCGCGTCTTTGCATCCGGACCTGAAAGCCAAGCTGGAACTGCCCGCCGGCATGAACAGCCTGGGTCTTTTGGCCGCCGACTCCGACGACGTGGCCTATATCGCCGCCGACGAAGCCACCAAACAGGCGCAAGTGGAAGTGGTGTACGGCCGTTCGCTGTATGCGGGCGCGGCGCACTCCTGCTCGCCGCAGGCCGGCGAAGTGATCATCATGCTGGCCGGTCCCAATCCCGCCGAAGTCAAGGCGGGCCTGGACGCCGCCATCGCGACGATCGAAGCCGGCCCTGCTTTTCAGTGGGCCAACGACAAGGAAGACACGGCGTTCCTGGCGCACCTGATCTCGCGTACCGGCAGCTACTTGTCCAAAACGGCCGGCATTCCTTTGGGCGCGCCCATGGCATACCTGATCGCGCCGCCTCTGGAAGCCACCTACGGCATCGACGCCGCGATCAAGGCCGCGGAAGTCGAACTGGCGACCTATATTCCGCCGCCGTCTGAAACCAACTACTCCGGCGCGTTTCTGACCGGCAGCCAGGCCGCCTGTCAGGCCGCCTGCAGCGCCTTTGCCTCGGCGGTGCTTGACATAGCCCGCGCGCCGATCAAAATGCTGTAACATTCGAGATAGCCGTGGGTACGATCGATTCTCTGGGCTTTGTTGAAGTGTACGGTCTGACGGCCGCCATTGAAGCCGCCGACGCCATGTTGAAGAGCGCGCGGGTCAGGCTGTTGCGGCAGCATCTGCTGCGCCCCGGTATGGTCACGCTGGTGGTCGAGGGCAACCTGGCCGCTTGCCGGGCCGCCGTGGACGCCGGTGTGGCCGCCGCTTCGCGGGTAGGGACGGTGATCGCCAGCCATGTCATCGGACGGCCGGACCCGGACACGGAAACAATGGTGCAGGACATGGGATCGAATCCGCCGCGTGATACCGCCGCCGGGCAGCCCGAGTCGGCTGCCCGGCGCGGAAAAAAGGCGGGAAGGCGTCGCAAGCCCGGACCTGGAGCAGATCAGCTTTGAAAAGCGTATCTGCTCCGCAAGGATCTGTCCGCAGATCCTTGCCGTGAGACGCTTGCAGGCTGGCTTTGCCAGCTGTCGAGCAAGCATCTCAAAGCGAAAATGTTCTAAGGAGTGACAATGGGCGAGGCCCTGAATATACAGGACAAGGTGCGCGCGGCGGGCGTGATCGGCGCCGGAGGCGCCGGTTTTCCGACGCATGTCAAATTTGGAGCCAAGGCCGAGATTTTTTTGGTCAACGGCGCCGAATGCGAGCCCTTGCTTAAAGTGGACCAGCAGCTTGCTGAAAAATATGCGGACCTTCTTGTTCGCGGGCTGGAACTAGGCATGCGCGCGACCGGCGCCCAAGAAGGCATCATCGCGCTGAAAGCGAAATACGCGTCCGCCATCGCGACTTTGGAACCGCGCCTGCGCGCCGGCATGCGGATTCACATCCTGCAGGACGTGTACCCCGCCGGAGATGAAGTCATCACCATCTGGATGGCGACCGGCAGGCGCGTGCCGCCGGCGGCCCTGCCCCTGGATGTGGGCGTGGTGGTCAACAACGTGCAGACCCTGATCAACGTCGCGCGCGCGGTGGATGAAGATGCGCCGGTCATTCTGCGCACGCTGACGGTCACCGGCGCGGTGCAGCATCCCGTCACGGTGACCGTGCCCGTGGGCACCTCGTTCAGGGAACTGCTTGATCTGGCCGGAGGCGTGACCATTGCGGACGCGGCTTTCATTGACGGCGGCCCCATGATGGGCAAACTGCTTCGGGATATTTCGGATCCGATCACCAAAGCCACCGGCGGCATCATCGCGCTGCCCGAATCGCATATTTTGATCCGCCGCCGCGCGCAGCCGGATCAGGTGCAGTTGCGCATCGCCCGCACGGTCTGCGAACAGTGCTGTCTATGTACGGAACTCTGCCCCCGGCATATGATCGGGCACGAACTGCCGCCTCACCTGATTGTCAGGTCGGTCAACTACAACCATATCGGACAGCCGTCGGTGCTGCTTTCCGCTCTGACCTGTTCCGAGTGCGCGGTCTGCGAGGCCTGGTCCTGTCCGGTGGATATTTCGCCCATGCGGCTTAATCAAAATTTGAAGGCCGAGTTTCGCAAGCAGGGCGCCCGGTATACCGAGCCGTTGCGCGCCGCCGACCCGATGGCGGAGCACAGATTGGTGCCGATTTCACGCCTGATAGCCCGGCTGAACATTGCCGAATATAACCGCAAGGCTCCTTTGGACGAAACCGTCTACACGCCTCGGCGGGTCGCTTTGAAATTACGCCAGCACATCGGCGCGCCGGCCGCGCCGGTGGTCCGTGTCGGCGAAGAGGTGCAACCCGGCCAGTTGGTGGCCGATATTCCCGAAGGAGCCCTGGGCGCGCGCGTGCATGCAAGCATCGCGGGCAGGGTCGAGTCCGTTGACGCGAACGCCATCCACCTGAGCGCCGTTTAAGAAGGAGCCGAACCGTGCATGCTATCGGGTTGATTGAATCAAACAGTATCGCCAAGGGCATCGAGTTTTCCGACGTGATGGCCAAGACCGCCGAGGTGACCATACTTGTGGCGAAAACCATTTGTCCGGGCAAATATATCATTCTGGTCGGCGGCGATGTGGCGGCGGTGAAGCAGTCGGTGGCCGTCGGCCTTGAAGTGGCGCCGGAAGTGGTTGTCGACCACTTCATCATTCCCAATATCCACCCCTCCATCCTGCCGGCCATCAGCGGCGGCACGGTTGTGGATAAAGTGGCCGCAGTGGGCGTCATTGAAACCTACAGCGTGGCGGCGACCATTGAAGCGGCCGACATCGCCGTCAAGGCGGCTTCGGTTGTGCCGATCCGTTTGCATCTGGCTTTCGGCATCGGCGGCAAGAGTTATGTTGTGCTCACGGGCGATGTGGCCGCGGTGAACGCGTCCGTATCGGCGGGGGCGGCCTCGGCCGGCGATAAGGGATTGCTGGTGCAGCGGGTCGTCATACCGCGTCCCCATGAACAGGTTATAGCCAGTTTGTTATAAGAAACAGTGATTGCAGGTATTAACCCCAAAGGAGGAGCTTCATGAGGCTTAAATTAAGTGTGGCGGTATTGACGCTGATGCTGGTTCTGGTCGGTGGCTGCGCGGAAAAGAAGGCCGCCCCCACCCTGACCAACCCTTCGACAAAATTGCTGATCGAAG
>JAVBRE010000043.1:0-8458 GCA_031548325.1 Desulfovibrionaceae bacterium | reverse complement strand
CTTCGATCAGCAATTTTGTCGAAGGGTTGGTCAGGGTGGGGGCGGCCTTCTTTTCCGCGCAGCCACCGACCAGAACCAGCATCAGCGTCAATACCGCCACACTTAATTTAAGCCTCATGAAGCTCCTCCTTTGGGGTTAATCAGCCATTGCTGTACCTTTAAGTAAATTAGGCAACAGAGTCATCCGGTTGTTTAAATTTTGAATTTATGGCATGCTGCATGAGAGGTTCTGAATGAAAATTGCAGTTGGCGTGCGGGGAAAAATCTCTCGAAGTATCCGTTGCTCGCCGTTGACAATGTATGCTTCTTATGAACAGCGATAACCGGTTTTTACGGATTTTTCCAGATTTATGACGAGCTTTCTTGGCAATTTGTCCTGCTTTGAGCAAAGCGCGCGGTACCAACAAGCTCGACGTCGAAAGTTTCCCCAAAAGGCCCCAGGCAGGAGGCAAACGTGATACTCAAGACCAAACTGGCCGGGCGGGTGTACGAGTTCAAAAACCTGACCGACGTTCTGGCCAAGGCCAACGACGAAAAATCCGGAGACGTCCTTCTGGGACGGGCCGCCGAAACAGTCACCGAGCGCACGGCCGCCAAAATTGTGCTGGCCAACCTGACGCTTGAAGACTTTTATGAAAACCCGGTTCTGCCTCCGGAAAAAGATTATGTCTCCAGGGCCATCAAAGACGACCTGAACACCAGAATTTACAGCCGGATCAAGCACTGGACCATCGGTGAGCTTCGTAACTGGCTGTTGTCTCACGAGACAAGCGGCGAGGATATCGCCCGCATCTCACGAGGAATTGAGGCCGAAGCAGCCGCGGGCGTGGCCAAGCTCATGACAGCCATGGATCTGGTCTACGCCGCCAAAAAAATTTCGATTGCAGGCACCTGCGCCACCACTGTCGGGCTTCCGGGCACCTTGTCTTTTCGCTGCCAGACCAACCACCCGGCCGACGACCTGGATGCCATTCGGGCCGGCGTCTGCGAGGGCGTGTCCTACGGTTCTGGCGACGCCGTTCTGGGCATAAACCCGGTGGAAGACACGGTGGACGGCACCAGGGCCATTTTGGACATGCTCTGGGACTTCATGCAAAAATGGAACATTCCCACCCAGAACTGCGTGCTGTCCCACATCACGACGCAAATGCAAGCTGTGGAAAAAGGCGCGCACTGCTGCATGCTTTTTCAGAGCATTGCCGGAACCGGAATAGCCAACGACGGCTTTGGCGTTTCCACCCAACTGCTGCATGAAGCATACGATCTGATTCACAAGCTGGGTCAGGCCCCCGGGCCGAACCTGCTGTATTTTGAAACGGGCCAGGGGTCGGAACAATCGCTTAACGCCGACCTCGGGGTCGACATGATGACTCTGGAAGCCCGTTGCTATGCTTACGCCCGCATCTGGAAACCCTTCATGGTCAATAACGTTTCCGGCTTCATCGGCCCCGAGACCCTGTATGACGGCCGCCAGATCATCCGCGCCAGCCTTGAGGACCATTACATGGGCAAACTGCTCGGGCTCCCCATGGGCATGGCCCCCTGTTATACGAACCACACCAAGATCAATCAGGACGACCAGGAAATGGCCACCATGCTTCTGGCCATGGCCGGATCAAACTACTACATGGGGGTTCCGATGGGCGACGACGTCATGCTGGCCTATCAGGACACCAGCTTCCACGACGACGCGACCTTGCGCGAGCTTTTGGGGCGCACGCCGGCCCCGGAGTTTTTCGAATGGATGAAAAAACATGAATTGATGGACGAAACGGGACGCCTGACCGCCAAGGCCGGTGACGCTTCTATTTTTTACTAGAAGTCATTTCATAATTCATTATAAAATGGCTTCTAACGCCGGACGGCAGTCCGGCGCGCCGCCGCAGGCGGCGGAGCAAGCCGAAAACGACATTTTTCGGCGTAGCGATCTTGGCAAAAATACGTCCTCGTATTTTTGCAATTTGACCCAGGAACAGTTTCGCTTTAAGGGAGTGGACGATGGTTACCGAACACGAAGTGCGAAAAGTCATTGAGACTGTTCTGGCGGAACTCGGCGGTAAACTCCCCGGTGCAGCAGACGGCGCCGGACAGAAAAATTCCGCGAACGGCGCCGGCGATTGTCTGCCGGACATCGCCGCCATGGACTTGGCTGGCAAAGCTTATGTGCCGAACCCGCACAACCCCGACGCCATGGCGGCCCTGAAAAAAAGCACGCCGGCCCGTATCGGCGTCTGGCGCGCCGGCCCGCGTTATCTCACCGAAACCATGCTGCGCTTCCGGACGGACCACGCGCTGGCCATGGATGCCGTGTTTACCGAGGTTTCCGAAGCCTGGTTCAAAGAACATAATCTTCCGCATTTCAAGACCCTTTGTGAAAACAAGGATGTCTTCATGACCCGCCCGGACCTGGGGCGTCAATTCAGTAATGAGGAAGCCCAAAAGATCAAATCCCATGTGGGTTCAAACGCCAGGGTTGTCATTTATGTGGCCGACGGCCTGTCCACCACGGCCGTAACCACCAATGCCATGGAAACGTACAAAGCCATGGTTGACGGCCTGTCCCGCCACAACATCAAACCCTGCGCGCCCTTCTTCGTGCAATACGGCCGCGTTCCTTCCCAGGACACCATCAGCGACCTTACCGAAGCCGAAGTAATCTGTACCCTTATCGGCGAAAGGCCGGGTCTGATCACCGCAGAGAGCATGAGCGCATACATGGCGTACAAGGCTACCGCCGACATGCCCGAAGCGCGGCGCACCGTTGTATCCAACATTCACCGCCAGGGAACCCCCGCAGTCGAAGCCGGCGGCTATCTTGCCGACATCATCAAGCTGATGCTTGATAAAAAAGTCAGCGGCATTGATCTCAAGCTGTAAAGTCCGCGAAAGAACAAGGCAGCGGCATGGCTGAAAAACTGCTCAGCGTGGGCATCGACCTCGGCACTTCCACCACCCAATTGATTTTCAGCAGCCTGGAAATAGAAAACACCGCTTCGGCCACTTCCATTCCCCGCATCCAGATTGTGGGCAAGGAAATCATCTATCGAAGCGACATTCACCTGACTCCTCTGCTCGACCGAACCCGCATCAATGTAAATGCCGTGCGGGACATAGTGGAAAAAGAATATATAAAGGCCGGAATCACTCCCGGCCGGCTTTCCGCCGGAGCGGTCATCATTACCGGAGAGACGGCCCGCAAAGAAAACAGCGAAGCCGTCTTGCGAACCCTGAGCGGTCTGGCCGGAAATTTTGTGGTAGCCACCGCGGGAAGCGATTTGGAAGCCATTCTGGCCGGTCGGGGAGCAGGAACGGCCGCCATCAGCAAAAAAATTCGCGGCGCCCCCCTGGTCAATCTGGATATCGGCGGCGGCACCACCAATATTGCCGTCTTTTGCGACGGCGAGCCGGTGGACACGTCTTGTCTGGATATCGGCGGCCGTCAGATAGTTCTTGATCCGGCCAGCTTGCATCTGAGCTATGTGGCTCCCAAGATAGGCATTCTGGCCGAACGGATGCATCTGAACATGAAGGAAGGCCGGGCGGCCTCTCTGGACGATCTGGTCCGCCTCTGCCGCCGTCTGGCCGAGATCACGGCGCAATCCATCGGGCTTCTCTCCGGTCCCGAAGAAGACCTGAACCTGTTTTTCACCGCTCACCCGCTAAAGAGGGTCTGGCCCTTGCAGGGCCTGACCTTTTCCGGCGGAGTGGCCGATTGCATCTATACGGGCTGTGATTCGCGCTCTCCTTTTCCATACGGCGATATCGGCTCTCTTCTGGGGCGCTGCATCCGCGATTGCGCGGCTTTTTCCAAAGTGGAATTTCTAACGCCCAAAGAAACCATCCGGGCCACGGTGGTCGGGGTCGGTTCCAACTCCATGGAAATCAGCGGTTCCACCATCGCTATCGGCGATGCCACCGTGCTGCCTCTCCAGAACATCCCCATTCTCAAGCTGACAGAGGATGACGAAGCCCAAAACTACAGGGATTTCAGTTCCCGTCTGGCCGAAAAGGCCGCCTGGTTCAAAGACGGAGGCAACGAGAAGCATCAGGTGCTGGCCATAGCTTTCCGGGGGCCGTGCAACCCTTCTTTTGATATGGTCAAGGATATCTGCGCCAAAATCGTCTCGGGGCTGCGCGAATATCTGCGCGTCAACGATATCGTGATCATTGTTCTGGAGCGGGATATGGCCAAAAGCCTTGGCAATGCCCTGATGAACGCCCTGCCCGGCAAAAAAATACTGTCTCTGGATACCGTCAAAGTGGAAAACGGCGACTACATCGATATCGGCAGTCCTCTGTCCAACGGGCGAGTGGTGCCCGTGGTGGTCAAAACGCTGGTTTTCGACAAATGACGGCGGCGCAGTTCGAGATGCGGCAACTGTCCGGCTGGCAAAAGCTTTGCCCGTACAAAACCCCGGTCCCGCGTACAGCCGGACCGGGGTTTTTGTCAGTCATCGCGCCTGCGGCCCGGCGGCCGCTTTGATCCGGCGCGGGATCAGCCGCCATGCGGGCACTTTTGCTTGAACATCGTCACATCGCAAGAACTTTTGCCGGGTTGTGGATCAGCATATCGTCAAGGGCAGCCTGCGAAACGCCGATCTCTTGCATCAGCGGGACAAAGTCGGTCAGCAGGTAAGAGATGCCGTGCGCGACGATGCCTTTCTCCGCCATATAGCCTTTCTGGAAGGTTGAGCGGCCGGCGTCCATCGAGAGCAGAATCTGCTTGCCGTAGCCTTTTTCGATCAGCCATTTGATGTTTTCGGCGACCTCGATGTCCGGCGCCCATTCGGGACGGTCCGGCCCCTCAAAGCACAGGTTCGCGCCCATGTCGAGCATCTTCCTGTAATAATACCGGTCATTGACCTTGTTCGTGTGGCAAAGCACGACCTTTTCGACGTTCGCGCCGTTTTTCTTGAGTATTTCAATCGTCTCGACGCCCATGGTGCCGAAGTCGGTGTGCGTCGAAATGGCGGCGCCGCATTCGGCCTGCGCCCGCGCCGCGATGGCAAGGGTGTTTTGCTCGAACGGCGTGATTTCCCGCAGGCCGGTGCCCGCCTTGATCACCCCCGCTTTGGCGGAACAACGCTCAACAATCGGCCCGGCGTAGCTGTATATGTCCATACCCTCGGTAACGTCTTTGACGATCATCTCCACGACCTTGTCGCGGGGGCAAAGCACCGTCCAATAGCCGCGGTTGTCGTAGAGGCTGCCTTTATGAAAGCCGGTCACCATCACAAGATGGGCCTTGCCTTTGTAGCGGTTGGCAATTTCCATCATCTTGGGCACATCCCGGCCCGAGCCAATGGGGTCCATGCAGACCATCGACTTGCCGCCGGCGGCGATAAAGTCGTCCAGCTCGACGCAGGCGGCGGGAATGCTGTTCATCAAGTACCAGCCGTTAAGCGCGACCTCCGGCCCGTTCGAGCGGATCAGGTGGTCATGAAAATCGCAAACTCCGAATTCGGACGGGGCAATGTCCCCGAGAACGGTTCTGATAACAGCCATCGTGATTCTCCTATTCAATGAATTCGAAGTTCATTTCATCCATATTTTTGCGCATCCGGCGAATGATGAGGCTTTCTTCCCATTTGCCCGCCTTGATAAGCGCGGTCATCTCGGCCTCGTTGGCGATGACCCGCTGCATGTTCGCAAGAATGCTGTCAACGTCCTCGGGCCGCACGACAACCATGCCGTCCTCGTCTCCAACGACAATATCTCCCGGCCGCACGACAACGCCGCCGCACTGCACCGGCACGTTGACTTCACCGGGGCCGCACTGGTAATGGCCGCGCGGCGTAACACCCGCCGCGAACACCGGAAAGTTGTTCTGTTCAAGTTCACGGATATAGCGGACGCAGCCGTCGATGACAAAACCCGCGATGCCGCGAGCTATCGCGCAGGAGTACATCAGCGCTCCGGCGATGCTGTAGCTCATGTCCCCGCCGAGATCGGCCACAATCACGTCGCCGGGCTTGGCGAGCAACATCGCCTGGTGAAAGACCATGTTGTCGGCGACCGCGCAACGCACCGTCACGGCGGGGCCGCAAAGCCGCCGGGCGGAACCGCGCGCTGCGATGCGCGCGTCCATGGCGAACATGCGGTTTGAAGCGTCGGACAGCAACGCGCTGCGGCAATCTTTCAGTTTTTCCACCAATGCGGCATCGGGACGAGGGGCGTTTCGGTAAACCTTCATGCCGGGATTACTCATAGCGATTCTCCATACAAGCGTTTGCTGGTTTCATGTTTCGACAAAACGCGATCACATGACCATCGGCATCCAGATCATGGAAATGCCGGTGTACACAGTGAAGTAGATCACACCAAAAATAAAACCCAGAATCCAAAATTCTTTCGGCGTGATGTACCTGCTGTTGTAATAGATACCGCTGGGTCCGCCGGCATAGGGGGTAAGCATGCTCATCATGCCGATGATGCCGATAAGCAGCATGCCGAATATACGAATGTTCATGCCCGGCACAACCAGGGCTGTCGCCAGCATGACGGGCAGCATGGCGACAAGGTGCGCAACGAGACTGGCGAAAAAGTAGTGCGCGAAATAGAAAACAGCGACCATTCCGATCATGACGATGGTCACGCTGGAACCGGAAAAATAACTGGCGGAGTAATCCGCAAACCACTTCACAAAGCCGACGCGGCCAAGTCCTGAGGCCATACTTATCAGGGTGGCGAACCAGGCAAGCGTATTCCAGGCGTTTTGGTTCTTGAGAACGTCTTCCCATTTCACGACGTCCAGAATAATCAAAAGACACACCGCCACAATGCCCACCATCGTGGCGTTCATATATTTGCTTCCGCCAACCCACATCCCGAGGGCGGCAAAGGCAATAACGGTCATGGTGATTTCCCGGCGTGTTATGGGGCCGAGTTTTTGCAATTCGCTGGCGGCCCACTTCGGCGCTTCGGGAGAACTTTTTACCGAGGGAGGAAAAATAAGATAGGACAAAATCGGCGTGACAAGAAAAAGCAGTATGCAGGCCGGCGCGACGGCTATGCACCAGTCCATCCAGGTAATAACGGCGAGATCGGGGGCCGCTTTATGCACCATTGCTATGGCCAGAATGGGCGGAGTGGAAGATGTGACGAACATGGAACTGGTGACGGCGCAGACGGCAAGACAGTTCCACATCAGGTAGGCGCCCATTTTGCGCCTGCCTTCTTCGGGAAAGGACTGGTACATGGGGGGGATATTGATGGCTATGGGATAAACGGTTCCCCCGCTGCGGGCGGTGTTGGAAGGGGTGAAAGGCGCGAGCGCGAGATCGGCGAAGGATACCGCATAGGCGATCCCCAAAGTGGTGCCGCCCATTTTTTTCATAAGCGCCAGGGCGATACGCCTTCCCAGGCCGGTTTTCTCATAGCCCATGGCAAACATAAAAGCGCAAAAGATCAGCCATACCGTACTGTCGGAAAAACCGGAAAGCAGCCACTGCAGCGAAGATGCCGTTGTCGCCGGGCTGCCGTTGGCCTGCGGCACCAGTTTCAGCATGGCGGCGGCGGCGACGCCGATAAGCCCGACAGCCGCTCCCGGCAGCGGTTGCAAAACAAGGGCCACAACAACCCCGATAAACACGGCGAAGTAGGCCCAGGCGTTTGGCGTCAGGCCTTGAGGAACAGGAAGCAACCATAAAAAAATAGCAACAGCAATCGGCACAACAGCTTTTACCCAATTGTTCATAGCATCTCCGAAGTTAGGTAGCCCGGCAAGGCCGGAGCTTGTAGATGTCGGCCGCGTCAAGCGGCTACGAAGAAAATGCAAGAAACGTAGACTGCTGTTAGGGCATAAATTTTTGCGCCATTTCACCGGCTGCGCTCATCACCTTTTGAGGCAAAATGACGTGAAAGACATACCGGTTCACGGCAGGCGACAAAAATCCCGCTGATCCCGCCGCCTCGTCCGGAAGGCCGACCGGATACACCGCTCTGGATGCGTCATCCACACATGTTGAAGTATTTTTTCACCCGATCCGCGCAACTCTCGAAATATACAATCGCGGCGCAAACCAGGTTAGAAAACGATTCCCCCATTCAGGCACTCTTTCGCGCAATACGGCGATTCGGCTGATACCCCCCTTTCCTCTCGACCTCAGCCGCAGGTTTGACGTCTGTACGCTTGTTCACCCTGCCTCTCTTGCGGTTGCCGGGTATAACACCGGCATTGCCGATTCGAGGCAGGGTGAACAGGTTATTGAGATACTAAATCTATCTCAGTGCCTTGGCTTCGGTGGACCCGAGGCTGAAAGACTTCTGAGAAGGAACAAAGACGCCCTTGTTGTCGTCGCGGCCCTGCAGCAGGTACCTGGCGTCAGCCTTGCCGTAAGTTTCCACGGCGATCTTGGACTGCTGGCCAATGGGGTTCTTGGGGCTGCGCAGGCGGTTGATGATCAGCCCGATCTTCATGTCGGGGTAGTCCTGAAGCATGTTCTGGTCGCCTTCGCTG
>JAVBRE010000119.1:0-10194 GCA_031548325.1 Desulfovibrionaceae bacterium | reverse complement strand
CGCCGTCAGCGCCCTGTCGCGCGGGCTCAGCGGCGCGCTTGGCTATCTGTGCGTCTGCCTCATGCCCATTGCCGGCACAGCCGCGTCTTTCTGGGAAACAACTCTTGCCGGCCAGCCGGTCATGGGCGCGACCGGCGGCATCTGGGGCCTGGCTCTCGGCTCTCTGGCGCTTGCCCTGGCATCGGCCGCGGAACCGGACGCGCGGCGCGGCGCGTCAGAAACCGCCTCTCCGGAGCTTGCCTTGCAGGATGACGTTTTCGCCAGCCTTGACCGCTCCGGCATAGGATCCGCTTCCACGCAGGAGCCGGATGCCGAAAGCGGCGCGCCTGAGTTGCCCTTCATCGCTCCGGCCGACAACGAGACGTACGACGACAGCGCGCTTTCGGCGGCGGCAATAGCCGCAGCAGAGCCCGAAATCGAGCCAAAACCTTTCGCCCAAACCGCTCCCGCGGCGGAACCCGAAATCGAGCCAAAACCTTTCGCACAAACCGCTCCCGCGGCGGAACCCGAAATCGAACCAAAACCTTTCGCCCAAACCGCTCCCGAGGCGGAACCCGAAATTGAAGCAAAACCTTTCGCCCAAACCGCCGGACCGGACACAAGCGCCTCCGTCGAAGAAACGGCCGATCCGGCTTCTTTTGGCGAAGCTCCCTTTCCCGACGCCCTTCCTCTGCCGTCCCCTGTCGCGGAGCGCGAACACAGGCAGGTTTTTGACCTGATTCTGCTGATCAAAGATGTTTACGACGCCCTCTCGCCCCTGGCGGAGCGAAAAAACATGAGCCTGACCTGGTTCGTTTCGCCGCAGGTCGGACGCCTGTTCGAGGGGGAAGCGAGCCTGCTGGATTCCGCCCTGCGTCTTCTGCTGCGCGATTTGATCGACGTATCCGACCGCGGCAACGTGCGCCTTTCCGTGCGCCGCCTGCCCGACAGTTCCGAAATAGGGCACCTTGTCTTCACCATCACAGAATGGGACGGCACAAGCCTCACCCGCAAGCGCAATCTGGCCGGTCTGTCCGAGGCCTGGGCCCTGGCGGAAAAAACCGGCGGCATCTTCAGCGTGGAACATTCCCCCCAGGGCGGCACAACCGTCATTTTTTCCACGGTGCTGCACCCCACGGACAAAGCCCGGACGGCCCCGGCGCCCCGGCCTGATTCGGCCGACCGGCCGCAAGCGGTCCTCTTCCTTTCCGAATACGACCTCCCCCGCGCGAAAAACGCCCCTGTCGACGAAAGCCCCGTGCCCGTCCTTGCGGACCTGCCCGAACTCGAAATGGAGGAAGGCGCGGCGGACCTTTCTTCGGATCTTGCCGGCAGCTACGCGGAAATTCAGGCCGACTCCGTTCCTGTCGACAGCTATGAGGAAGGCGACATTCAGGTTCTCGTCGATCACGAGGATCTTGATTTTTCCGACCAGGCCGTTCCCGCCGCGGACGCCGCCCCGCCGGGCATCGCCTGCGACGACTGTCTGGAAGAAACGGACGCGGAACGCGACATGCTGCGCATTCTTGTGGCCGACATGACGGCCGGAGGGCGCAAACGCATGGCCCAGATACTCGGCGGGCCGCCGCGCACCCTGCTGGAAGCCGTCGATCCCGCTGCGGCGCTGGCTTTGTACAGACGCCATCCGTCCGGTCTGGCGCTGGTCAACGCCGACATGCCGGAAGCGGACATCGCGGCCGCCGTTGCCGCCATGCACGATCTGGACGCGGCCGCCGGGCGGACGCCCGTGCCCGTGCTGGCCCTGGTTGCCCATGATTTGCAGGCGGAACGCCTGCGGCTGGCCGGATGCGTCGAAACCCTGCTCAAACCCGTATCGCCCGAAGATCTGCTTGAGGCCGTCGAGCGCCTTGCACCCTTCAACCCCGACCCGACAGAGGAAACCGTCCCCCCGGAGACGGCCGATCCGCAAGCCGAAGCGCCCGCGAACGCCCGGCCTGCCGTGCGCGAACTGCCTCTGCTTGACCTGATCATTACGGACATCGACCCGGACCACGAAGAAACGCCGGCGCAACCGGAAGTTCCGGAGGAAAAGGCCGCGCCTGAAGAAGAGGCTCCTTGCGAAGCCTTTGCCGCCTGCGACGTGGACCAGACCGCCGGCCTGCCGCAGGAAGAATTTGCCGCGCAGGTTCCCGCCGAACCGGAAGACCCGCAGGAAAAAGCCGCTCCCGAAGAAGAGGCTCCTTGCGAAGCCTTTGCCGCCTGCGACGTGGACCAGACCGCCGGCCTGCCGCAGGAAGAGTTCGCCGCGCAGGTTCCCGCCGGGCCGGAAGACCCGCAGGAAAAGGCCGCGCCCGAAGAAGAGGCTCCTTGCGAAGCCTTTGCCGCCTGCGACGTGGACCAGACCGCCGGCCTGCCGCAGGAAGAATTTGCCCTGCCCGCCGAAGTCCCGCTTGCCGTTTCGGAAAAACAAGCCCTCGGAATCGATGAAGCGGCAAAGGCGCCCGCTCTGGCTGATGCCGCTTCTTCCGCGCCGCGAAGCTTGCGGCGGCAATCCATCTCCGTGCCGCTGCCGGGCGAAAACGACAGCGTTTTCAAAGACCTGCTTCCCCTGATCCCCGGGCTGATTTACGACCTGGCCGACGCCATGGCCGAAGCCGCCAAAGGCAGGGCGGAAAAAAATCCGAGGATGGTGCACCAGGCAGCCGCTCGCGTGGCCGGCAAAGCGGCCACCTTCGGCCTGACCCAGCTTGAGCGCATCGCCCGTTGCGTTGAACGGGCGGCCGCGGCCGACGACATTGAACCCATGGAGTGCGTGCTGGACGACCTTGAAAACTGGGTCGCCAGGTATAAAGAAGCGTTGCGGGCCTTGCACCGCGACATGCAGTGGTAGATCTGACGGATCAGCGAGGTCTGTTCATGGAAAAGGTGCGGGAGCGGATAATCAATGCGGCCCTGGTTCTGTTCGCCGAACGCGGGTTCAGCAATTCCACCTCCAGCGCGCTGGCCAAACAGGCCGGCGTGGCCGAAGGCACCCTGTTCCGGCATTTCAGGTCCAAGGACGCCGTTCTGCTTGAACTGATCATCAGGGTCAAAGCGCAGCTTATTCGTGATCTGACCCGCTACCTTGCCGGGCAAACCCCAAAAAACGGGCTGGAACGCGTCATTATCAGCATTCAGGGATTTTATACCTTCGCCTCGCAAAACACGCCGGAATTCCGGGTTATTTTTCGCGACGCCCCGGCCCAGGGCGGTCTTTGCGACGCCGAGGTTCTGGCCGAGGTAAAAGGCGCCTACAGCTTTCTTATCGCGTATCTGCAAAGCGCCATCGAAGAAGGGCTGCGCGACGGGTCCATACGGCAGGACGCGCAAAGCCTTGAAAGCGCGAACATCCTGCTGGGCGCCGTGGTGGGGCTGGCCAGAGGACTGCACTTTCAGTACACCCCGGATACGCCCGGCATGGCCGCCGCCCTGAGCAAATTCTGCACCCTGGCCTTGCGCGGTAAGGACTGACAGGCCCGTTCCCCGGCCGCCTGGCGATTTCAAAAAAAAGCGGTATAGGCTCAACCGGCCAAAGAAGGCGAATCGAACGAGGCCGTCATTTTGCTCATCTTGCCGAGAAAAGGCAGATACAGGGATTGGCGGAAGCCTTCTGCCTCCTGCAGCCATACCTCATATTGGCCCGCAAGATCACCAAGACCGATGTCGGCAACCCATTTGCGCATGGAAAGCGCGTTTTCCATAAACCGCTCAACCGCAAAACAATATTGAAAAAGATTGCCGAGAGCGAAATCGGCGGACTGACTTTCGCCGGCCTTGCGGGCTGAACCCAGAAGTGCGAAGAGCTGATCCGGCAAAGGGGACAATTTGGCGACGGACAGGCGCACAGCGTGCTCGCCGACCGTGTCCCCCCGGCGGGCAAACAGATCGGCCAGCCGTTCATACCCCGCGTGCCACAGGGGATATTTGTGCAGCAAAGCGACAAGAGCCGCAGGGTCATCGGCGTCCAGCAGAGCGGAGAGGCGTTTTTTCTGCTCTTCGGGCAGTTGAGGGACCAGCGTCTGCCAAGGGGACAGCCGCAACTCCAGACCGTCATTCTGCAAATGCATGTGCCAGTCCGGCACAAGATGCTGCAGAGAAGTTTTTTCAAGATGCCGGGCATTCTCCGACTCATGGCTATGCCTGCCCGGGGTCTGGCCGGCAAGATGGAACATGCGCGAAGCAGGGTTGACGGTCATGCGGCATCCGGCAGACCAGAGGCGGGCGCAAAGGTCCACGTCCTCGACCCCATTGACATAAGCTTCGTCAAAGCCCCCGTGCTCCAGAAACAGGGCGCGCGGCATCAGCATGCAGGCAGCGGTGATGATCTGAAAAAAACGACGCTTGCGCGCAAGTTCGCTGTCGGCCGGAATGCCTTCGTACAAATGCCCCACCTTCATGCTAGGGGTAACGAACACCCCCAGGTGCTGCACGGCGGCACCCAACGGGCCGCGCGGCGGATACAGCAGCACGGGCCCCGTGGCCGCAAGGTCGGAATAGGCGGAAAAATCCCGCAGCAGGGGCTCATACCAGCCCGGCTGCGCAATGGTGTCGTTGTTCAGAAAAAGGAGAAATTCGCCCCGGCCCATCCTGGCCCCCAGGTTGGACGCCGGTCCGAAGTTACGGTTATTCTCCTCCCGGCGGTAGACGAAGAGACTCCCGAACAACTCACCGCCAAGAGCCGGACAGGCCCCGGGGGTCGCATCCGTAGAAGCGTTGTCCACGACGATGATTTCACAGCTTCCGTCCGGCAGGGTGGTACGCAAAGAGCGCAGGCAGTTTGCGGTAAGTTCCCACTTGTTATAGACAGGAATGATGATGGATGTTTGCGCGGAAGCGGACATGCGACCCCCTCAGAAACTTATATCGCCGGCGCCTGAACCCTGCCGCCGAAAAAACAGCAGCGCAGTATGCATAGCAGACCTGTTTGGACACTGTAAATAAGACAGCCTCTCGGCAAAGAAATAACGTATATAATCGGTGAGATATATAAAATATCTTGCTGCCGTTTCACTTATTTCATTCGTGAACTGCTCGAAATTCGCTGAAGGCTGCGTACTACCGGACTCCGGGAATAGCCGTCTGAAAGGTATGCGTTCCGCAGGCGCGGCATTCAATACCGGTTTGCGTTTTTCCGTACGAATGGCAGCTGCCGCCGGAAGGGGCGAAAGCCGCCAGGCCGCGGCAGGGCCATGGAAAAATTTCTGCTGCGCTTATTGACATTAAAAAATAAAAAATGCCATATAGTATATGCACTTAATTTAGTCAGGTATATGTATTATCGTATTTCAAGCTACAGTTCCGGCGAGGTCAATCACCGTATAGACATAGGAGTTTATGCCATGCAATGGTGGACGGATCTTAGCGTCAAATCAAAATTTATTATTGGAATAGCACTTATTATCGCCGTAACAATATGCTCTTCGACTCTATCATTATATACTTTGAAAAATGTTGAAGAAAATTCTCGTAAAGTTGAAATAAGCAGTAATATAAAAGCCATAATGCTTGACAGAGAAATCAAACATCTACAATGGGTAAAAGATTTATCTATTTTTATCCTTGATACAAAAATCGAAAAATTATCATTGCAGACAGATCCTACAAAATGTGCATTCGGTACATGGTTTTATGGAAATGACCGTAAAGAAGCGGAAAAAATTTTTCCGGAAATTATTGCACCGCTCAGAAACATCGAAGATCCTCATAAGACTCTTCATGCATCGGCTGTTACAATTGAAAAAATGAAAAATGACGGCAATATGTCCGGGGTAATGGGCACATTCACAGAAATAACCCTGCCGGCCCTGCAAAAAGTGCAAGACCAATTCCAGGCGGCGCGCGCGGCCGTCGCTCGTGAGGAAAACAAGCTACAGCAAAATTTTGATGCCCGCATCAGTGCAGCGTACGTCAACAGCATGATTCTGGCGGCCGTCGGCTGTCTTGCCGCGCTGGGGCTTGGATTTATCCTGTTTCGAAGCATCCTTCGCCCCGTGCAGAATATCTCCCAATATTCCAAAGACTGCCTGGCGGGCAAAGACGGCAAGCTTGCCATAAACAGCAAGGACGAGTTGGGCACCCTGTCCCGCAACCTGAGCATGCTGATGGAACATCTCACCACTCAGCTCGCTTTTTCCGACGGCGTGCTGCGCGGCATTGCCGTGCCCTGCTCCGTGTTCTCTCCGGAGGACAAAACGCTTTTCACCAACCAACTGATGCTGGACCTGCTGGACCATGACGGCACGCCCGACTCCGTGAAGGGCCTGAGTTCGGGCGCGTACATCTGGGGCGATCCCGCCAAAGAAACCTTGTCCACCCAGGCCCTGCGCGAACGCCGCAGTCTGACCGCCGAAAGAGAGATAACGACCCGCAAAAACAAGTCCCGGCATGTCCGCATCTCCTCTTCGCCATTTTACGGCAAGGACGGAGAATCGCTCGGCACCTTGTCCATCTGGATAGACATGACCGATTCCGTGCTGAAGCAAAAATCCATTGAAGACAACGCCGCGCATATTGTCTCCGTGGCGGATTCCGCCCGCGACGTCGCCTTCGCCGTCTCAAACGCCAGTGCCGAACTGGCCGCGCAGGTGGAGCAGTCCAGCAGCGGCGCGCGCATACAGCACGACCGCGTTGCAGAAACATCGGCGGCCATGACCGAAATGAACGCCACCGTGCTGGAAGTGGCGCAAAGCGCTTCACGGGCCGCCGACACCACGGCCGATGCCAAGAACAAGGCCCAGCAGGGAGCGGATATGGTCGCGGAAGTCGCACGCAGCATCGGCACGGTGGAACGGCACGCCGAAGACCTCAGGCAGGGCATGGGGGAACTGGGCAAACAGGCGGACGGCATAGGCCGCATCATCAACGTCATCAACGACATCGCGGACCAGACCAACCTGCTTGCGCTTAACGCCGCCATTGAAGCGGCCAGAGCCGGCGATGCGGGACGCGGTTTCGCCGTTGTGGCGGACGAGGTGCGCAAACTTGCGGAAAAAACCATGGAAGCCACCCGCGAAGTCGGGTCCGTGGTCACCGGCATTCAGGACGGCACGCGCGGCAATATTCAGAGCGTTGAACGCGCCTCGGATTCCATCGACGAGGTGACGCGCCTTGCCGCCGCGTCCGGCGACAGCCTGGCGGCCATTGTTTCTCTGGTGGATGCGGCCGCAGATCAGGTACGGTCCATTGCCACGGCGGCGGAACAGCAGTCTTCAACCAGCGATGAAATCAACCGCGTTCTGAGCGCGGTCAGCACCGTGTGCGCCGAAAACTCCTCGGCCATGCAGGAAGCCGCGAAAGCCGTGGAATCGCTTGCCGGCCAGGCCGACACGCTCCAGAACCTGATCAAGCGCCTGCAGGGCTGATGCGACATTGCCCCGGCGTTTATGCCCTCCCCGGACTTGATCCGGGGAGGGTTTTTTGTTCAATTCTCATTTCTTGGCAAAAAAAGACCTTTCCTGTATATCCCCCGGACGGCAACCGCACCGCGATGCGCCGCAAAAGGGATCAGCCATGCCCGATACTCTCCCCCTGTCCCGCAAAGGCGTTCTTCTGGCCCTGGCCGCCACTGTCGGCTGGTCCGCCAACTATCTTTTTTCCAGAACCCTGGCCGATTCCGTTCCGCCTTTCACTCTGTGCTTTTTGCGGTCCCTGGCCGCATGCGTTCTGTTCGCGCCTTTCGCCCTGCGGACCTTTATCCGCGAATGGCCTCTGGTCAGGACGCGCTGGATTTTTTTCGCCGCGCTTTCACTGACCGGAATCGGGCTTTTCAACTCCCTAATCTACATGGCCGGCCGCAGCACCACCGTGATCAACATGGCACTGCTCGCCACCTCGTCCCCCATCTTCACCCTTATCCTGGCCCGCTTTCTTCTGGGCGAGAGCCTGAACCTCAGGCGCGCGGCCGGTATTGTCGCCGCGGTTTTCGGCATCGTGCTGCTGACCCTGCGCGGCGACCTTTCCGCCTTGCTCTCCCTCAGCTTTAACGCCGGGGACCTGTTCATGCTGGCGGGATCCTTTCTCTTTGCGGTCTATACGGTGCTGATGCGCCTTTCCCCCCCGACGGTCAGCAACGACACCCTGCTGGCCTGCATGTTTCTTTTCAGCACCCTGGCCCTGCTGCCCGCCGCCGCCTGGGAAAGAGCGGCAGGCATGCCCCTCGTCTGGACGGCGGGAGTCTTTGCGGGCATCCTCTATTTGGGAGCGGTCGCCTCCATCTTTTGCTACTGGTGCTGGACACGCGCCATCGCCGCCATCGGGGCCGGCAACACCGCTCTCATCTACTACACCATTCCCCTGTTCAGCGGCGTGGAAGCCGTGCTGTTTCTGGGCGAGATGCCGCACTGGAGCCATGTTGCGGGAGGCTGCCTGATCATCGCCGGAGTCGTCGTCGCCACGCGGCCCGCGAGACCTGCAAAGCCCGGCCGCATCAAAGGAAGGACATGAAGAACCTGCGCGAACAGGCCTATGCGGCCAACATACTGCTGCCGGAACTGGAGTTGACGCTTTTCGCCTGGGGCAACGCCTCGGCGGCGGACCCCAAGAAGGGACTCTTCGCCATTAAGCCTTCCGGCGTGCCTTATGCGGAACTGAGTCCGGAACGCATGACGGTGCTCGATTTCGACGGCGCCGTCGTCAGCGGCGCATACGCGCCCTCGTCGGACAGCCCCACGCATCTGGCCCTGTACAGAGCATTTCCGGGCGTCGGCGGGGTTGTGCATACCCATTCCCGCTGGGCCTGCATCTGGGCGCAGGCGGGCAGGGACATTCCCGCGCTGGGCACGACCCACGCGGATTATTTCGACGGCCCCATACCCTGCGCCAGACCCCTGACCCCACAGGAAGTCGAAAGCGACTACGAAGCCGCCACCGGCCAGGCCATTGCCGAAGCCTTTCAGAACAGAAATCCCCTGACCTGCCCCGCAGCTTTAGCCGCGCACCACGGGCCCTTCGCCTGGGGCGGCGATGCGGCGCACGCCGCGCACAACGCGCGCGTGCTGGAAGAAGCGGCCATGACGGCCTGGCATACCCTGGCCCTGAACCCGCAGGCGGCCCTGCCGGACTTTGTTCTGAAAAAACATTTCACCCGCAAGCACGGGCCGGACGCCTACTACGGCCAGCGGTAACGGCCCTCTTCCACGCGGCGCCGCCGTTGCCCGCGATACCCTCATTTGCGCCGGTTCCAGGGCAGGCGTTCTAAAAGCTTCGCCATAAGACAGAAACCGGTGTAGCCCGCGAACATCAGGCCGCCCCCCACAAACAGCGTCAGCCAGATAAAGCCGGGTTGAAAGAAACTGAGCAAAGAGAAAAGAAAAACCAGCGAACCCGCGGCCATCTGGATCTGGCGCGGCATGGGCAGAGGCAGGTCTCGCCGGATGACGGGCAGGCCCGCCTGCTTCCAGCCTTCCAGGCCGCCGTCAATGATGTAGGCTTTGGTAAAACCGCGTTTTTCCAAAGCATCCGCGTTGCTCTTGGTGCGCACGCCCGAATGGCAGTGAAAAACCGCCGGCCTGTCCCTGTCCGGGTCCGGGGGCAACGAGGCCAGAACCGACAACGGAGCCAGGCGCGCGCCGTCTATATGTTCGCGCCCGAATTCGTCCGGCTCGCGGATGTCCACGAGCAGGGCGTTTTCCTCATCCAAAAGGCGTTTGGCCTCGGCGGGGCTGATTATGCGGATCATACCATCGCTCCTGCAAAAAATTCAAATTATTGAGACTGTCTGTTTGCCTGTATGCTACTTTTCTATATCATATAGCCACGTTTTCCGGAGACACAATGCCGACCATTCTCAGCCACCCCGCCCCGGTTCTGGCTCTGGCCGCCGGACTGGGCGCAAAAATCATTCCGCCCCGCCTGGCGGCGGTCGCCCTGGCGGCGTCCATCCTGCCGGACCTGGACGTGGTCTCGTTCAAGCTGGGCATCAGCTACGCCGCGTCTTTCGGGCACAGGGGCTTTTCCCATTCCCTGCTGTTCGCCCTGCTGCTGGGCTGTCTCGGCGCCCTTCTCGCTCCCCGGCTGCGCAGCGGACGCCTGAAGGCTTTTTTGTGCATTGCCGGGGCCGCGCTCAGTCATATCCTGCTTGACGCCATGACCACCGGCGGCCTGGGAGTGGCCGCGTTCTGGCCTTTTGACGACACCCGCCATTTTCTTTCCTGGCGGCCCATCGCCGTCTCGCCCATCGGCATACGGCGCTTTTTCAGCGAATGGGGCCTCAGGGTC
>JAVBRE010000072.1:0-33864 GCA_031548325.1 Desulfovibrionaceae bacterium | reverse complement strand
TGGGCCTGGGCGGCGACACCACCGTGCTGGGCGTTCATGTGGATTATTGCGGCAGCCACATAGCAACCCACCCCGTGGCCATCGCGTTCAGCTGCTGGCCGAACCGGTTTGCCAAAGCGCGCCTGTATGCCGACGGCCGGGTGCAATGGATTACGCATAAGGAGGCGAAACAATGAGCGAGAATGCAATCCATCAGTTGCAGACGCCCGTGACGGAAGAACAGGTTCGCGCCTTGCGCGTGGGCGACGTGGTCTATCTTGACGGCACGGTGTTTACGGCCAGGGACCTGGCGCACGAGCGTCTTATTGAAATGGGGCACAAAGGGGAAAAACCCGCTTTTGATCTGAAGGGCGGAGCCATCTGGCACTGCGGCCCTGTTTCGCAAAAAAACAGTCGCGGCGAGTGGGAGGTGACGTCCATCGGCCCCACGACCAGTTACCGGCTGACCAAAGAAACGCCTTACATGCTGGACCATTATGGGGTTCGTCTCATCATCGGCAAGGGCGGCATGGGCCTGACGGCGGTGAAAGCCATGCAAAAAAGCGGCGCGGCATTTCTGGCCGCCACGGGCGGCTGCGCCACCATCTATGCGGAAAACGTCAAAAGGGTGAACCGGGTATACTGGGAAGAAGATATGGGCCTGGCGGAAGCGGTATGGGAACTGGCCGTAAAAAAACTCGGCGCCATGGTGGTGGCCATCGACTCGACCGGCGCCACTTTGTACGAAGAAGTCATGGAGCGGGCACGCAAAAGAATGGCCGACTGCTACCGGAAAATCGGCGTCAAAAAGCCGGAAGACGCCATGATCCACTGGCCTCCGGCGCTTTCCGGCACAAAAGACGTGCTTGAGGGCATGTCGAAAGTGGGCGGGGGTGCGTAACGTGGAAATTATAAAACACGACGTGGTGGTATTCGGCGCCGGCGCCACCGGGCTCAGGGCCGCCGTGGAAGCCCAGCGCTTTTGCAAAAACGTGGCGGTCGTCAGCAAGGTGCATCCCATGCGGGTGCAGTCAACCATGGCCACATCGCTGAACGCGGCCTTCCGGGAAGGGGATGACTGGGAAAACCACGTATTCGACACCGTAAAAGGCAGCGACTATCTGGGCGATGAAGACGCCATCACCTACCTGTGCGAGCACGGCAAGGAAGATACCCTGGAGATGGAACGTTTCGGCCTGATTTACAGCCGGGACGAGGACGGCGGCTACACGAAAAAATCGTCGGGCAGCGGCGGCCAGGGCTTTGCCCGCAGTATTTTCACGGCGGACCGCACGGGGCACACGATTGTCAGAACCCTGTACGGGTACTTGCAAAGGACGGGAGTGACCATTTACGATGAGTGGTTCGCCACGAAAATCGTGGTCCGCGACAACAAGGTCTGCGGCCTGACCTGCATCAATTTGCGCGACGGCAAACTGTATTTCATCGAGACCAACGTCATTGTGGTCTGCACCGGCGGGTACGGGCAGGTCTACTACCCCCGTTCCACCAACGCGCTCAACACCACGGGCGACGGCATGGCCCTGGCCTATCTGGCCGGAACGCGGCTGCTGGACATGGAATTCGTGCAGTTCCACCCCACGTCCCTGTTCGGCACCAATATTCTGATAAGCGAAGCCTGCCGTTCTTCCGGCGCCTATCTGACCAACCATCAGGGCGAGCGTTTCATGAAAAAGTACGCCCCGGAAAAAATAGAGCTGGCGACCCGCGACGTGGTTTCCCGCGGCATTCAGGCGGAAATCGAACTGGGCAACGGGGTGGACGGCAAAGAGTACGTGCATATTGATCTGCGGCACCTTGGCGCGAAAAAAATCATGCATTACCTGCCCAAAAACAGAGAACTGGCGATTCAGTACATCGGCCGGGACATGATCGACAGCCCCATCCCCATCCAGCCGGCGCAGCACTATTCCATGGGCGGCATCGAAGTGACGATCGACGGCGAAACCTCGGTCCGGGGGCTTCTGGCGGCCGGCGAAACCGCCTGCGTCAGCGTACAGGGCGCCAACCGCCTGGGAGGCAACTCCGTGCTGGAAACCATCGTTTTCGGCAAACGCAGCGGCGCCCGCGCGGCGGAAGTGGCCAAAGAACGCGAGGGCGAAACCTGTTCCGTGACGGAGGAACTGGCCGCCGAAGAAGCCAGAATCATGGACATGACGGGCAAAAAAGGCACGGAAAGCGGCGTCGGCCTGAAGCGCGAACTCGGCAAGGCGATGAACGACTACGTGGGCATCTTCCGTACGGCCGAGGACATCACCAAGGCCATTCCGCTGGTGCAGGAAATGCGCCGGCGCACCGCCGCCCTCACGGTCAGCCAGAGCGGCTGTCTTTTCAATAACGAGCTTGTGGACCGTCTGGAACTGGAAAACATGACCCTGCTGGCGGAACTTATCGCCACTTGCGCCCTGGCCAGGCAAGAAAGCCGGGGTTCGCATTACCGGCGCGACTATCCGCAGCGGGACGATGAAAAATGGGGCTGCCATTCCGCGGTTGCGCGCAACGCCCAGGGCGGCTTTGACCTGACCACCAAAGCGGTGACGCGGATCAAGCATATGCCGGCTGTCCGGACCTATTGAAAAGGAAAGCGCAATGCAAAAAATCAAGATATTCCGCTACATGCCCGGCCGGGAAGCTTACTGGCAGGAGTACGCCCTGAACGCCGACCCCGACGACATGGTGCTGAGCCTGCTGAACCGGCTGCGCGAAACGCAGGATTCCACTCTTGCTTTTCGTTCATCCTGCCGCAGCGCGGTCTGCGGTTCCTGCGCCATGATGATCAACGACAAACCCAGCCTGGCCTGCCAGACCCGGGTTAAGTCGCTCAAAGGCGACTGCATCACCCTTGCGCCGCTCACCGGCATGAAAGTGATCAAGGATCTGATCGTCGACATGGAGCCGTTCTGGAACAATTTCAAAAAAATAATGCCCTGGCTGGAAGAAGCGGCAAACAGCAAGGATATGGTCATCACCAACAAGGTTTCGGACCTGCAGGAAGAAATCTGCGCCTGCATCCTGTGCGCCGCCTGCTTTGCCGCCTGCCCGGAAGCAAGCGTGCAGCGCAGCTATCTCGGCCCGCACGCGCTGATGGAAGGATACCGCTTTTTGCAGGATCCCCGCGACAGCGCGGCGGAAAAACGACTGGAAGTGCTGGCCGGGCCGGAGGGCGCCTGGGGCTGCAACGGCGCTTTTGCCTGTATAGGCGCCTGTCCCTGGAAGGTATCTCCCATCAACTATGTGGCGAAAATCCGCACCGGCGCCATGAAGGTCAAACTGGGCAGAATGAAGGCGGAAGACTGCTGCGAATACAAAGGGAACCAGGGTGGCAAAAGTGAATAACATTCTTATCCGCAAACGGCGCCCCTGGGACCTGGGCACCTGGATCTGGCTGCTCAACCGCATTGCCGGCGTCGTCATCGTTGCCTATCTAATCATCCATATCTGCGTCATTTCCACAAACCAGATCAGCGCGAACGCCTTCAACAGCGTCATGGGCGCGCTGCACAACCGGGGCGCGCTGTTTCTGGAATTCATCCTGATCATGGCGGTGCTGGCGCACGGCGTAAACGGTCTGCGCCACATTCTGATCGACTTCGGATTGGTTCCTCCCGCGAAGCATATGATCCTGTTCGGCATTGCGGCCGCCATCGGCGCGCTTTTCTTCTTCGCCGCCATAAGCGGCATCTGGCCCGCTTTCAGCGGGGGACGCTAACCGGGAACGGACCAGGAGGAAATTATGAAGTTTTGGGGCTGGTTTTTGCAACGAATCACAGGACTCATCCTTGTCCTGTTACTGGCGATACACATATATCTGTCTTATTTCGCGACCCCCGGAGCGGCGATCACGCACGCTCTGGTGCAGGAAAGAATCCGTTCGTCCGTTCTTCTCGTGGATCTGCTTCTGCTGTACGTCGGCCTGTATCACGGGCTGTACGGACTATGGAACGTGGTCACCGACCTCGCGCCGCAATACAAGGGAACAGCCCTGCTCGCCGTCTTTGTCGCCGGCGGCGCGGGTCTTTCGATCTTCGGCACGTCGACGCTGATGACCATATTGTAGGCGCTGTCCGGTTCCGTGCCCAAAAAAGCCGGGGCCTGCCGCAACCGAAAAGCGCGGCAGGCCCCGGCGTCCTTAATATTATCTGAGGTTACGCCTTCTTCCTCTGTTCTTCCAGCCGCATCAGATAGGCAAGCACTTCTTCCGCCGCCCGTTTATCTTTTTGCACGGCAACAGCATTTTTCGAAGGAACAAAAATGCCGTGGGCGATTTCGCTTCCGCTGATGCGCGAAAAACCGTGCCGGCAGACGTGGTAGCTCAGCGAGGCCAGCGTGTACTGGTAACAATGGCTGTGGGTGAAATAGCGTAAAAAATCGCCCTGGCAAAATGCATTGGCATGGATGTTGAGCACGCCGGGCACTTCAATATATACCATCGCGCCTTCGGCTATTTCCCTGAGCGCGGCCAGAAAACCGTTACTGTCGACGACATGCTCCAGCACATGGCTCAAAATGATGACGTCAAAGCGGACGCCTCTGTCCCACAGATGCTTTTTAACCTCCGCCATGCCTCCCTGGATCGCCCTTATGTCGCGTTTGAGGCATTCTTCGACAGCGGACAAATTGTATTCCGCCGCGTAACAGCGCGCGTTCACACCCGCCCGTTCCGCTCTGCGCGCAAATTCCTGCAGCACGTACCCCAGCCCGGCGCCGATTTCAAGCACCCGCGGGTTTGCGCTGGGCAGGGGAGGCAGCAGGTCAAAGATGCGCTCTCCTTGCCCCAGAGTATGAAAATCCCGCGCGCCGTCCATTCTGCCAAGAGTCAGCGGGTGGTAATACTGTTCATAGTACTCGGGCAGCACGGCTTCAGGGATAACCGGATCGGTGCAGATCAGTCCGCATTCCAGACATAACTTGGCGGCAAAAGGCAGAGAGAAGCGATCCTTGCCCGCGATGGGCAAAAAACTCGCGCTGCCGCAGGGGCAGGCGGGTACGGGGGCCAGCGGCATGGCCCCTGAGGCGAAAGCCTCCGCAAGGCGGCTCGCTGTCGCGTACTGGACTTCGTTGAGCGGCATCGTCGCGCCGTGCACCAACCTGTCGGTCCATTTCTCCGCGGTTTTTTTCCCGGCGGGCGGACGCGCCGCCTTTTTGTCCAGACGCAGATCGACCATCACCGAGCCCATCTGGTGGCCCACGTGCGTCATGTCTTTACCCCACATGTCTCGGTTTTTTCCGGGATAATACGTATATTGAATGTTAAGCGGTTCCAGAAGGGTTTCTCCGGTCCAGACAAGATCTTTGGGAATGCCCGCCACGGGAAATCCGGCATCGGCGCATTCCGCAAAATTCCGCTCGGCCTGCTCCAGGCCGGAAGCGGAACTGACGGGCAGATCAATGGTGTGCAGCGAATGCCCGCCCACAGCCAGCACTCTGGACAATTCCTGGTAAAAGCCGTGCAAATCGGCGTCCGGGACATGTTCAACGACGGAAATGGAAAATACCGCATCGAAATGGCCGTCGGGCAGTTCGTTCAGGCCCTGGCCGAGCAGGCCGTCCACAAAACGCGTGTGTTTGCGCGCCGCCACCGCCGGGGCGAAGATTTCCGGCGGATAGAACGACGCCTTGTCGCACATCCAGTACTCAATGCCGTTGCTGTGGCACCAGGTGTCAAAAAACGTGCCGTGCCCGGCCCCTATTTCCAGCACGCGCCGCGGCCGCAGCGCTGTGAAGCGGTCCACGACAAAGAGCGTGCCTAATTGCTTCAGTCCCCAGGCCTGCTCTTCCACAAACCAGAGATCGCGGTAGCGGGCTTTGAGTTGAATGAGATCGTCGCATCGGGCGAAGCGGAACATGTTTTCCTGCCTTGCAAAAGAGTTTCAATGACAAAACGCGCTGAAAAGAGGCGGATGACAAAACTGCGCTGTTCGCTTGCGGGCGGATACGAAGCGCAGCTTCGTACCCGCCAGAGCATTTTCATTTCGAAAATGCTCCTAAAGATCGGGCTGCACCCAGGGCATGGCGTCGCGCAAGGTCGCATCCAGGCATTGGCCGAACATGTCCAGGGCGTCCTTGATGCCCGCGCGGGGCTGGCCGTGCGTCAGCAGATAGCAGACGCGGGGCGGCGGTTCGGGGTCCAGCCGGTACATGGAAAAAGACCCTTTTTCCACGGCTTGCCTGGCCACCGAATAGGGCATGATCACCCATTGCCCCAGCGTGCCGAGAAAAGACATCTGCAAATGCACGCTGTTGGTGCACAGCCGCTTTGAACGGCGCAGGTCCCAGTGCCGCTCGTGCCAGGCAAGGTAACCCGGACTCCACCAGGCGGTGTACAGTTCGGTATCCGGGTCGAGATCTTCGGGGCGCAGCACTCCCTTGCCGCCCGCCGGGTGCTCTCCGGCGCAGAGCGCCACAAAAGGTTCTGAAAACAAGCGCTTGCGCCGGACCGAAGGCATCTGGCGCTCCAGCAAACTGAAGCCCACATCAACGACGCGCTTGTCGATTTCATCGTACATTTCTGAAGAATGCCGCACATGAAAGCGAATCCGCATGGCACGATCGCGTGCGTACAGCATATGCGAAAGATGCACCGTCAGGGGCTGTATGCTGTCCAGCACGCCGATGTTCAGCGCTTGCTGCCCCAGCAGTTCCCGCCCCCGCAGACTGCGCATGTCCTGCCACAAGCCCTGCCAGCGCTGGGCCAGTTCCATGAAGGCAACTCCCGCCTGCGTCAGTTCCACGCCCTTCTGCCCTTTTCCGCGGCTGAAAAGGTCAACGCCCAGCGATTCTTCCAGGTTTTTTATGCGTTTGCTCAAGGCGGACTGGGTAATGTGCAGGGTAAGCGCCGCGGCGCTGACGTTGCCGGTGCGGGCGACCGTCAGGAACACTTCCATGTCTGTGCTGTCCATAGGCCTCCCGGTGTCAGTAGTGAATTGCTGCGCACTTTCCTGGTGGTGGTCCAGTTCGCCGTCAGGCGCGGAAGGCGCGTTTTTTTGCGACGGGAGTATACTCTCTGGTATTCGACCGGAGCAAAAAACGATGCCTGACAAAGCATCACGACGAACTGGACCACCACCCCGGTATTCGTTTCGGGACTATATGCTATGCCGTTGTTTCATTTTACAGCCGCAAGGCTTTGGGGTTGTATGTCCTTACGACTCGGCCTCTTCGGTCTTTCACGCGGCCGGACGCAGAAATCTGGCACAAAGTACAAGGCTGGTCAACTCGCGTATCAAAAGAGGAGTATATACATGGCTCGAGTGCTGGAACATCACGCGAAATCTCTTTTCAAGGCAAGCGGCATTTCCGTACCCCGGGGAACAGCCTGCGGCAGTCCCGAAGAAGCCCGCCGGGCCGCCGAAGAAATAGGCGGCAAGGTAGTGGTAAAGGCTCTGGTGCCCGTCGGCGGCCGGGGCAAATTCGGCGCCGTCAAATTCGCCTCTGATCCGGCCCAGGCCGCGCAGTGCGCCAAAGAGCTGCTGGGCATGAACGTGAAAGGCTGGCCCTGCGAACAGGTTCTGGTTGAAGAGCGTCTCGCCGTTCAGCGCGAATACTACGCCAGCATCACGTTCAGCTCCCGCAGCAAAAGCCCGGTCATCGTCATCAACGCCCGGGGCGGCGTCGAGGTGGAAAGCGCCTCCGAAACGGTGCAACAGTTGCCCGTGGACATTCTCAAAGGCCTTCACGGCTACCAAGCGCGCAACATCTGGGAAAAAGCGGGCCTGACGGGCAAAGCCATTCGCGGCGCGGGCGAGGTTCTGGAAAAAATGTACGCGCTCTTCTGCGCCTATGACGTCAAGCTGCTTGAAATCAACCCCCTGATCGAAACCGAAGACGGCAAGTTCGTCGCCGCCGACGCGGTCATGACCGTGGACGACGAAGGCTTCAAACGCCACGAGAGCGTCTCGCACATGGCCGAATACGGAGTCGACAATTTCGGGCATCCGCCGACGGAACGGGAAAAGGAAATGTTGCGCATCGACCAGCTTGACCCCTACCGGGGCACGGCCCGCTATGTGGAACTCGGCGAAGGCGACATCGGCTTTATGTGCGGCGGAGGCGGCGGCAGTCTGCTCATGATGGACACCCTGATACGCGACGGCGCGAAACCCATCAACTATACGGAAATGGGCGGCGGCCCCACCGAGCGCAAGCTGGTGGGCCTGGCGAAAGTGGTTCTGTCTCAGCCTGGCGTCAAGGGCTTTTTGCGGGCCGGCAACATTTCCAGCAATACGCGGGTGGATTTTGTGGCCCAGGCGCTGGTCACGGCCGTGCGCGAACTCGGCATCGACCCCAAAAAATTGCCCATGGTGGTGCGGGCGGCCGGGCTGAACGAAGACGAAGGCCGCAAAATTCTGGAAGAGGCCGGCATCACCTATTTTGCCGAAGAATACACCATGCAGCAGGCCGCCAGAAAACTGCTGGAAATGATGCGCGAACAACAATGAGGAGATGTCGGAATGAGTATTCTGCTTGACGAAAAAACCGCTGTGCTGATTACCGGCATTACCGGCAGAGAAGGCCAGCTCGCCGCCCAGACCATGAAAGCCTACGGAACCAACGTGGTTGCGGGCGTGACGCCGGGCCGCGGCGGCGAAGATGTGGAAGGCATTCCCGTTTACAACAGCGTGGAAGCCGCGACGGCAAAACACAAAATCGATGCGGCGCTGATTTATGTTCCGCCGGCGGCGGCGGCCGATTCCATCATCGAATCGGCCGAAGCGGGCATTTCGCTCATCGTGGTCATCACGGAACGCATTCCCCTGCACGAAGCCTGCAAGGCCCTGGCCATAGCCAAAGAAAAAGGGTCCCTGGTCGTCGGTCCCAACGGACTGGGCATCATCACGCCCGGCAAGGCCAAAATAGGCACCATCGGCGGCAAAAAAGAAAGCCGCGCTTTCGTGCCCGGCCCCATAGGCGTCATCTCCCGCAGCGGGGGCATGACCACCGAAACGGCCTGGATGGTCAAACGGGCGGGTTCGGGCTGTTCCACCTGCATCAGTTGCGGCGGCGACTATCTGATCGGCGCGACCTTCGCCGACCTGGCCATCCTGTTTGAAAAGGATCCGGAAACCAGGGCCACCGTCATCTTCTGCGAACCCGGCGCAGCCTATGAAAACGAGTTGTCGGACGCCATCGCCAAAGGGTTGGTGACCAAACCGGTCATCGCCTATATCGCGGGAAGTTTCACCGCGAAAATTCAGAGCGAGGCAAAATTCGGGCATGCCGGCGCCATTCTGGACAAAGACTGTTCCGCATCCGCCATTGAAAAACGCTTTAAAGAAGTCGGCGTGCTGGTGGCGCAGGAATATGACGACATCATCCCGCTGGTTCAGGGCGTTCTGAAAAATCAGTAAGACGAGGACAAACAGTATGGAACCCACGCAAGAGCACATCATATACCGCACGGCGATTTCCAGGGCTTTTCCCGAGGACGTGCTGATACGCGGCTATTCCCTGACCGAAATGATCGGCAAGCTGTCCTTGCCGGGCATGCTGTCTCTGCTGGTGAAAGGAGAACTGCCCAGCAAGGCGGAAGAAAAAATGCTCGACGCCATCCTGGTGGCCTGCGCCGAACACGGCGTGCGGCCGCCTTCCATCCAGGCCGCGCGGCAGATCGCCAGCGGCGGAGTGCAGTTCCAGGCCTGCGTGGCCGGCGGCATTCTGGCTCTGGGCGACTCGCACGGCGGCGCGGTGGAAAACATCATGGAAGTATTCGCCGAAGCCCGCGGGCGGATGGAGAAGGAAAACAAAAGCGCGGACGATATGGCCAGGGAAATACTGTTGGATGCCAAGAGCAAAAAACAGAGAATTCCCGGTTACGGGCACCCGACCCATGCGGAAGACCCCCGCACGGTGAAACTGCTGCAACTGGCCAAAGAATTGGGCATTTACGGAAAGACCTGTGAACTGGCGGAAACCATGGCCGCGTTGACGGCCTCCGTCTCCGGCAAGGCGCTGCCCCTCAATGTGGACGGCGGCGTCGGCGCCATTCTCGCGGAAATGAATTTTGACCCGAAAATCGGCAAAGGCATGTTCCTGCTGGGCCGGGTGTTCGGCATCACCGCGCACGTTCTGGAAGACAAGCTGCGCGAAAAACCCATGTCCCACCTGCCCGCTTCCAATCAATACGTCTACGACGGACCGGAAAAGAGACCTTTCCCCGGTTGACCCAGAGCAAATTCACTTTGAAAAAGTGAATTTGCTCTGGCGGACGCATAGCGGACGCCCGCGAAGCGTGTCGTTTATCTCTTGTAATTTATTTATGCTATGGAGAAGACTTTCCGCAATTATCAAAACTCTTGATACATCTCTTCAAAGTTAAAACGCTATAAGGAGGATGCCCATGAACAAAAGCGAAAATTTTTGGCTGAGCCGGTACAACGAAGAAGCCGAAGTCGCCCGGCAATATGCCGATATGCCTCAAAAAATAAAAGTGTACGACACGACGTTGCGCGACGGCGAACAGGTCGTGGGCGTCAGCATCAGCATCGACGACAAGCTTGCCATCGCGCAGGCTCTGGCGGACGCCGGCGTGGACCGCATTGAGGCCGGCTTCGCCAGCAGCAGCCCGCAGGACAAGGCCGCCGTCGCCAAAATCAAGCAGACCGTAAAAAATGCGGATATCTGGGGTTTTGCCCGCTGCAACGTGAACGACGTGAAAGACTGCCTGGACACGGGCGTGCGGTCCCTGGTCTGCGAGATACTGACCAGCCCGCACAAGATGCGGGCCTGGAACCTGGGCGAGGACACCATCGTACAGCGAATTCGCGACAGCCTTTCTTTCGCCAAAAAAGAAGGCCTGTACGTGGCCTTTTTCGCCGTGGACGCCACCAGGGCGGAACCGGCCTTTCTGGAACGGGTGTACCGCGTTGCCGTCGAAGAATGCGGCGCGGACGAAATCGTGGTGGTTGACACCCTGGGCGTGGCCACCCCCGAAGCCATGTATTACCTGACCAAAAAAGTGAAAAGCTGGGTCAACGTGCCCACGGCCGTACACTGCCACAATGACTTCGGCCTGGGCACGGCCTGCACCATAGCGGCCCTGAAGGCCGGAGCGGACTCGGCCCATGTGACGGTCAACGGCCTGGGCGAAAAAACGGGCAATGCCGACCTGGCGGAACTGGCCATCGCCCTGCACGGCCTGTACGGGGTGGAGACCAATTTGCGCCTGGAACGCCTGCGGGGCCTCAGCAAGCTGGTGGAAGAGATCACCCGCATACGGGTTTCTCCGCAAAAGCCGGTGGTCGGAGACCTGGCTTTCGCCCGCGAAAGCGGGCTGGTCGTGGCGCAGCTTCTCAGCTATCCGCCCTCGGTTGAAGGGTACGACCCGCTGGTCGTGGGCAGAGAACGTGAAATCGCGCTGGGCAAAAAGAGCGGCAAAAAATCCATCGAGTACGCGCTGGAACAGATAGGCGTCGCGATGCCGGATTCGGAAAAGGTCGATCTGCTGCTGGCGGAAGTCAAACGTCTGGGCGGTGAAAAGAAGGGCCGTGTTGATCTTGAGGAATTCAAGCTGATTGTGAAGAACATGAAAACATAAGTGGTCTTCACTCAACAGGGCAACGATAAATGCACCACATATCTCTGGATAGCGCTATTGGTACAATATAAAATCTCAGAGATACGTGGTGCATTATTTTTTATAAAAACCATATCCATCAAACAGCCATTCATTCATGGACTATATGATATGCCATTATTTCATTTTACTCTTTGACCGATATTTTGTCGTATAAAAAACAGAAAAGTCTTTTAAAAACTACAGGTAGGAACATCCCAAAGACAGTTGAACTGTGCACCTGAGCAACAAGAGAGGTAAATCGTGTTGGGAGTTATTCTTGCAATATTGGTTATTTGCTTTGCGGGTTGGGTTATTCTTAAAAAATACAAACCCCAGCTGATTCTGTTCTTTTCCGGGATTATTCTGCTGGCCTGCGCGATCATCTTCAACACAGGCCCCATCCTGAAAGGAAAGGCCGTCACCGGATTCATCTGGTTCGACATTTTTGAACTCATCAAGCAGACCTTTTCCACGCAGATAGCGGACATCGGCCTGATCATCCTGGTTGTGGCCGCCTTTGCCTCATACATGGAGCATGTGGGCGCCAGCGGAGCTCTGGTCAGCATCACGACAAAACCGCTGAAGATGCTGAAATCGCCGTACCTGGTGCTGGCGATGGCCTACGTCATCGGGCAGCACATCAATATCGTCGTGCCCAGCGCGGCGGGCCTGGGCCTTTTGATGATGGCCACGCTGTACCCCTCTCTGATCAAGCTGGGCATCCATCCCCTGGCGGCCTGTTCCGTCATGGCCACAACGCCCTGCCTGGACCTGGGACCCGCCTCGGGCATGTCCAACTACGCGGGCAAAATGGGCGGCATGGACGGCGCGCTCTATTTCGCGGACTACCAGTTGAAGATCATGTGGCCGGTTATTGCCGTCATCGCCATTCTGCACTTTGTCACGCAATGGTATTTTGACAAAAAAGAAGGCACGCTCGCCGTCATGCCCAGCCTGGACGAGCATAAATTCGAGGAAAAAGCGGAACTAAAAGCGCCGCTGTATTACGCCATTTTGCCCATCATTCCCCTGGCTCTGGTTTTCATTTTCAGCCCCATCGTGTACGTCAAGATCAAGATGAACATCATTACGGCCTGCTTCATCACCATCTTTCTGACCGTAATTCTGGAAATCATCCGCGCCAGGGACGCCAAAAAGGCTTATGACGGCTTCAACTTCTACCTGAAGCAAATGGGCAGCGCCATGGACGTCGTGACCATCATGGTCGCCGCGTCCACCTTCGCCGCCGGGCTGCACGCCATCGGGGCCATCAACACCCTGATCACTTTCGGCAAAAGCGCGGGCTTCGGCCTGACCGGCATGACCATCATCATGGTCGCGATCATTTCTCTGGCCGCGGGTCTGACCGGCTCGGGCAACGCGGCCTTTCTCTCCTTCGCGGCCCTGGCTCCGGAAATCGCCAAGGGCATGGGCTTTCACCCGATCCTGCTGCTGATGCCCATGCAACTGGCCGCCGGGGTGGCGCGAAGCATGTCTCCGGTTTCCGGCGTGGTCATTGCTTGCGCGGGTCTGGCCGAGCAGAGCCCCATGCAGGTGGCCAAGCGAACATTCATTCCCATGCTGGGAGGGCTGTTCGCTCTGGTTTTCTTTACTCTCGTCATGTTCTGAGGCGGCGCGCGGGGCAAAGCGCCCCGCGTTCCCCACAGTCCGGCAAACCGCCGCCGATTCCGTGAACAATCCGTTGCGGAAAGGCGGCGGCTCCGGCAATATCCGCTGACGGCATCCAGCAACAAAGGAGGCGCGGCATGGCCCTTTCTCTCATCGCCACCGGCGATTCCCTGATTACGCAACGGCTGCCCCGAAACGATACAACCTGTCTCGCTCTCAAGGCGCTTCTCGAATCGTACGACGCGCGCTTCACCAACTTCGAACGGCTCGTTCACGATTTCGAAGTCGCCCCCGCGGCCGAAAGCGGCGGAACATGGGTGGCGGCCCGGCCCGCCGTTCTTTCGGATTTGAACTGGCTCGGTCTCAACCTGTATTCCGCCGCCACGAACCACAGCCTTGACTGGGGCCACGACGGCCTGCTGACGACCATGCGCTACCTGGAAGCCGCGGGCTGCGCCTATGCCGGCATGGGCCGCACCTTGGCCGAAGCCGCCCGCCCCGCTTACCTGGATACGCCAGAAGGCAGAGTCGCGCTGATCAGCATCTGCTCCACCGGCAAGGACTGGCACGCGGCGGGAGATCCTCGGGCCGACGTGCCGGGACGAGCCGGCATCAACATGCTGCGTTTTGACACCGTCCATTATCTGCCTGAAGAAGACATCAAAACCCTGCAAGCCATCGTGGACAAAACGGACGTGAACGCGCGCAGGCTGCAACGGGAACGAGAAGGCTGGGCCAGGGTTCAGGAGGGTTTCGCCGTCGACAACATCCGCTTTGCGGTCGGAAAGACAGGCACGGTCACATCCTGCAACAAAAAGGATCTGGCGCGCGTCCGCGGCATGATCGGCGAAGCCCTGCGCCAGGCCGACGTCGTTCTTGTCAGCCACCACACCCATGAATACAAGGGCGCGGACAAGCATATTCCCGCCGATTTCGCCCGCGAATTCGCCCGTTTTTGCATCGACAACGGCGCGCACGCCTATCTTTCCCACGGGCCGCACATCCTGCGGGGTATCGAAATGTACAGGAGCCGACCGCTTTTCTACGGCCTGGGCGACTTTTTCCTGCAAAACGAATCGGTGGAACGGCAGCCCGCCGCTTTCTTCGAATTGTACGACCTGGGTCCCGAGGCCACGTTGTCGGACGCCTTTGAGGCGCGCAGCGCCAAAGGCACACGCGGGCTGGCCGCCAACCCGAAAGCCTACGAGTCCGTCATGGCCTCGTTCAGCGTACAGGACGGCGTTGTGGGCCCCGTCGAATTGATTCCCATCACGCTCGGATTTGAAAAACCGCGCTCCCGCAAGGGACGCCCTGAACCGGCTTCAGAAAAGGACGCAAGGGACATTTTGCGGCATCTGCAAAAGCTGTCCGCCCCTTTCGGAACGGCGATCGCCGTCAAAAAAGGCCGTGGGTATATACGCCCACAGTGACGGGACCCCGCCTACCGGGTCCGGAAGGCGTAGCCGCCTTCCGGGCCTGCCGCTTTTCATCCCCCGAAGATATTTTCCCGGGGCAATCGAACGAATCGCAGCCAATCCCTCTTAGAATCCATTCAACAGTATGAAATATATAGAAAACAATAGGAAATGCGACAAAATCTGTAAAAAATCGATTGAAACGGGGCAGGATTTTAAGGACCGGCCATGTAACTGTTTCTTATGAAAGATGTTCCAAGGTCGTTGGAAGAAACGCTTTACTGATAATGCATGAAGGAAGGCAGGTATGGTCGCGGACCAAGCATCTGATGCCTCCTCAAAAACGGCAACAAGGCAGCACCCGCACGAAGGCGCCTCTAAGCCGCAGCGCAGCCGCAGAATCCGTCTTCTTTCCGGCTTTTGCGCGTTTTTCCTGGGTATCGGGCTGGCCACGGCCTGTTACTGGTATTTCTTTCTGCGCCTTGAGGTTTCTACGGATAATGCCTATGTGGCCGGCAATCTGGTCCGTATTTCGCCTCAGGTGGCGGGTAGCGTCGTTGCAATTATGGCCGACAATTGCCAAAGGGTGCAGGCCGGCCAAGCGCTTGTCCACCTTGACGATACAGATACGCGCCTGGCCTTGGATCGCGCCCGTTCCGCCCTGGCGGATACCGTGCGCCGTACCCGCAGCCTGATGGCGGAGTCCCTCAGACTGGCCTCCGTGGTGGAGCTGCATAAGCTAGAGTTGGCCAAAGCCAGAGGAGACCTGGAACGCAGGCGGGCCCGCAGAAACTCTATGGCTGTCAGCGAGGAAGACTTCAGCCATGCCCGCGACGATTTAGCTATTGCCGAGGTCGCTTTGCAGGTCGCTCGCAACGATATGAGGCGGAATCACATGCTTTTGCAGGACACGCCTCTGCATGAGCAGCCGCTCGTTCTTTTGGAAGCGCACCGCCTGCGCGAAGCCTGGCTGTCCTGGAAACGCTGCAAGATTAAAAGCCCGGTAGACGGATATGTGGCCCGCCGCGCAGTGCAACTGGGCATGCAAGTGGCCCCGGCAACGCCGCTCATGGCAGTGGTGCCGCTTTCTGAAGTTTGGATCGACGCCAACTTTAAAGAAAAAGATCTCGCCCATATGCGCATTGGGCAGCCCGCCATGGTTCGCACTGATATTTACGGCGGCTCGGTGCGGTACAATGGAACCATTGTCGGCTTCTCCGCCGGCACGGGCAGCAGCTTTTCCCTGTTGCCTCCGGAAAACGCCACGGGCAACTGGATAAAAGTGGCGCAGCGCGTACCGGTCAAGATTGCCCTGCAACAGGAAGCGCTGGCAACGGCGCCTCTGCTGGTGGGGCTTTCCTGCTCCGTGCAGGTGGATATCAGCGAAAGTTCGGGTTCCATGCTTGTCGGGGCCGCCGTGCCGCAGGAGACCCCCGTGTTCAGGACGAATGTCCTGGAGTACGATCTGGCGGAAATCAACAAAGAAATCGATGCCATCATCTCCGGCCATACCGGTGAGGACGGATAAGCGCGGCATGATTTCCGGCTCCTCTGGAGGCAGGGGCGCCGGAAGCTTCCGGCCGGCCCCGCAAACGGAACGCTCATGAACAAGGAGACGCGGAGCTACGACAAAATGGCCGATCAGCAGAAGACGCCGTCATACCCGCCTTTGACCGGTCTTCCTCTCGCTGTTATCACTTTCGCCCTCCCGCTGGCCACGTTCATGCAGGTTCTGGGCACAACTATCGCCAACGTGGCCGTGCCCACCATTGCCGGAATCCTCGGAGCCTCGTCAACTCAAGGCACCTGGGTCATTACGTCCTACTCCATTGCCAACGCCATTATGCTGCCCGTCTCCGGCTGGCTTGCCCGCCGCTTTGGCGAAGTGCGGGTATTTTTGTTGTCCACCGCACTGTTTGCCCTGTTTTCGTTTTTATGCGGCATGGCGACCAGCCTGGAATTTCTGGTGGCGTTCCGCGTTGCCCAGGGCGCTGTCGCCGGTCCCATATTGCCGCTGGCCCAGAGCCTGATGTTCAACAACTACCCCGCAAGCAAGCGCTACACGGCCATTGCCTTGTGGTCGATGGTCGTGTGCGTGGCCCCCATCTGCGGCCCCATAATCGGCGGCTGGATCAGCGACAACTACTACTGGGGCTGGATTTTTTATATCAATGTACCGGTGGCCGCGCTGGTGATTTTTCTGGCCTGGGGCATCCTGGGCCGGCGGGAAACCGTCCGGGTAAAACGCCCCATAAGTTATGCGGGACTAGGCTTTCTGGTTATCGGCATAGGGTCTTTGCAGATGATGCTGGACCGCGGCAAGGAGCTGGACTGGTTCAACTCAAATATCGTGATCACATTGGCTGTAATATCTATAGTGGCTCTGACCTTTCTCGTAATCTGGGAACTGACGGACGAAAATCCGGTTGTAGACCTGCGAATGTTCGCTTCGCGCAATTTTACCGTGGCCGTTCTCTGCGTCAGCCTGGGCCGGATGGCGTTTTTCGGCACGGTGGTGCTGCTGCCGCTTCTGTTGCAGACTCAATACAAATACACCGCCACGCTTGCCGGACTGGCAGCCGCGCCTATCGGACTGCTGCAGCTTTTTCTGCTGCCGCTATATGGAAGATATGCCAAATATTTTGATCCGCGCGTACTCATTACTTGCGCCTTTCTGGTTTTCGGGGCCTGCATGTATACCCGAACCTGGTTTTCGCCGGATATGGACATCTGGTCCGTGGTTATCCCGCAATTTATGCAGGGGTTGGCAAACATGCTTTTTTTCCCGAACCTGATCGCCATCGCATTCAATACGCTCAAGCCGGACCAGGTAGCCCGGGGCGCCAGTTTGTACCATTGTTGCCACGCGACAGCCGCAGCCATCGGCTCTTCCGTGGTTATAACGATGTGGGAACGCCGCGAAGCGGTACACCACACTCACCTGACCGAGCATATTACTGTTTACAACCCCATAGCCCGCGATACGCTGGAAGCTCTGCAAAACATCGGAATGAACGAATTGGAGAGCGCAAAACACTTGGCCATGGAAATCACCAGACAGGGGTTCATTATTGCCGCCAATGAAGTTTATTGGGGCTGCATGCTGCTGTTTCTGGCGCTGACCGCTTTAATCTGGATGGCAAAGCCGGTTAAGCACCAGGATTAATGCCCTCTCCCCGTTTTCGGCAGGGCTAGAGCAATTTCTCTTTGAAATTGCTCGGCAGACGCGAAGCGGATGCCCGCGAAGCGTGTCGTTTATCTTTGTAATTTAGCATTGTTATGTGCTTAATTTTGTGCAGTTACGAGACTTCGATTGTATAATTTCAAAGTTAAAATGCTCCAAAAGCGTGGTTCCGCCCTTCCGGAGATATTCCTTTCATGAAGCTTTGACACGATTTTCTCAATACGCTAGACTACTCAGGTTGTTTGATCCATCTCGCAACCGGCGGCCTGTCCAATGATTGATATTGATATCACAATACTTTTTCAGTTCGTCAACTTTATCATCACCCTGGTGGTGCTTAACTATCTGCTGATCCGCCCCATCCGCGATATTGTGAAGAAGCGGCGCGATCTGGCCGCGGGACTGCTTTCCGACGCCGAATCCTTCACTTCCGGCGCCGCGAAAAAGCTGGAACAGTATGAAGCTGCGCTGGCGAAAGCCAGAGAAGAAGCCGCCAAAGCCCGCGACGAACAAAAAGCCGGGGCCGCCGCCAGGCAGGAAGACCTGCTGCACGCGGCCCAGCAGGAAGCCCAAGAATATCTCGCCGCCTCGCGCGAACAGACGCGCGCCGCAGTAAGCGAGGCGACGGCCGCCCTGCGCGGGCGCATCCCCGCCCTTGCCGCCCTTGCCGCGGCAAAGCTTCTCGGCAAAAAGAAACCGTCCGCGGCATAGGAGGGGACATGCGGCAGGCCCGATTGCTATTTCTAAGCCTTCATTTCGTGCTCCTTTCCGCCTCGGCCGCCTGCGCGGCCGAGGCCCACGCCACCAACTGGCCCGATCTGGGCTGGCGCGTTCTGAACATCGCGCTGGTTCTCGGCGTGCTCTGGTTTCTGGCCGGCAAAAAAATCGCCGCTTTCTTCACCGGCCGCAAAAGCGGCATCGAAAACGAGCTGAACGACCTTGAGGCCCGCAAGGAAAAAGCGCGGACGAACCTCGCGGCCGTTGAAAAACGCATCGCCGGCCTGGAACAGGAACGCTCGGCCATTCTGGCCGAATACCGGGCCAGGGGCGAGGCGGTTGCGGCAGAAATCATCGCCAAGGCCGAAACGACGGCAGCCCAGATAAGCGCCCAGGCCAGAAAGACGGCCCAGAACGAAATCGACCAGGCCGTGGGCGCCATGCGCGCCGAACTGGCGGACGAGCTGGCCAAAGCGGCCCGCGACGCTCTTTCTTCGTCGCTGACGGCCAAGGACCATGAAAAACTCATCAACGCTTCCATAACCAAGGTGGTGCTGCAATGACCGGCGGCATCGCGGCGCGGCGCTATGCGCGCGCCCTTTTCGACCTGGGCAGAAAAAAAGGCCCCAAGGAACTGGACCGCTACGGCGCCGACCTGACCGCCCTGGCGGATCTGGCCGATGCTTCCTCCGCTCTTTCCCGGCTTTTCCGCGACCCGGTTTTCAGTCCCGAAGAAAAACGGGGCGTGCTGGCGGCACTGGCGAAAAAGCTGAAAATCGGCGCGACAGTGCTCAATTTTGCATACCTTCTGGCCGACAAGGGCCGCCTGGAATTCCTGCGGGGCATTGCCGTCGAATACCAGGCCCTGGCTGACGCGGAAAAAGGCATTGCGCGGGGCGAACTGGTGACGGCCGTTCCTCTGGACGCGGCAAAACGCGACGCGATTCAGCAAAAGCTTGAAAAAAAAGCCGGACGCAGCCTGGCGCTTGCCTACACGGTGGACGAAGCGGTGCTGGGCGGCATGGTGCTGACCATCGGCGACAAAGTTTTCGATGCCAGCTTAAGAGCGCAGCTTTCGCTCCTTCACGACACCATTAAGCGGGGTGAATAGGACCATGCAGATCAAAGCCGAAGAAATCAGCAAAATTATTGAAGAACAAATCGAGAATTACGAGCAGCGCGTTGAAATGACCGAAACCGGCACAGTGCTCTATGTCGGCGACGGCATCGCCCGCGTTCACGGCGTGCAAAACGCCATGTCCATGGAACTGCTCGAATTTCCCGGCGCTCTCATGGGCATGGTCCTCAACCTGGAAGAAGACAACGTGGGCGTCGCGCTGCTTGGCGACGACACCGGCGTGAAGGAAGGCGACCCGGTCAAACGCACGGGCAGCATCTTTTCCGTGCCCGTGGGCGACGCGGTCATGGGCCGCGTGCTCAACCCGCTGGGTCAGCCCATCGACGGCCTTGGCCCGGTCGAGAGCAAAGAAACCCGCCCCGTCGAACTGAAAGCTCCCGGCATCATCGCCAGAAAGTCCGTGCACGAACCCATGCCCACGGGCCTGAAAGCCATCGACGCCAGGACCCCCATCGGCCGGGGCCAGCGCGAACTGATCATCGGCGACCGCCAGACCGGCAAGACGGCCGTCTGCATTGACGCCATTCTGGCCCAGAAAGACACCGGCATTCACTGCTTTTATGTTGCCATCGGACAAAAACGCTCCACTGTGGCTTTGGTGGCCGACACCTTGCGCAAGCACGGGGCCATGGAATATACGACCATTATTTCGGCCACGGCCTCGGACCCCGCGCCCTTGCAGTACATCGCGCCCTATTCCGGCTGCACCATGGCCGAATACTACCGCGATTCCGGCAAACACGCGCTGATCATCTACGACGACCTGTCCAAGCAGGCCACGGCCTACCGCCAGATGTCGCTGCTGCTCCGCCGCCCGCCCGGGCGCGAAGCTTTTCCCGGCGACGTGTTCTATCTGCATTCGCGCCTGCTGGAACGCGCGGCCAAACTGTCCGACGAGCTGGGCGCGGGTTCGCTGACGGCGCTGCCGGTCATTGAAACCCAGGCCGGCGACGTGTCCGCGTACATCCCCACCAACGTGATCTCCATCACCGACGGGCAGGTGTATCTTGAATCAAACCTGTTCAACGCCGGGGTGCGGCCCGCCATCAACGTGGGCCTGTCCGTTTCCCGCGTGGGCGGCGCGGCCCAGATCAAGGCCATGAAACAGGTGGCCGGGTCTTTGCGCCTTGATCTTGCCCAGTACCGCGAACTGGCGGCTTTCGCCCAGTTCGGCTCGGACCTGGACAAGGCCACTTTGCAAAAGCTGGAACGCGGGGCGCGCCTGACCGAACTTCTGAAACAGCCCCAGTACAATCCGCTGCCCGCTGACCAGCAGGTGGCCTCCATCTTCGCCGCCACCAGAGGCTATCTGGATGACATTCCGGTTGCGGCGGTCTCCCGCTTTGAAGCGGAACTTCTGGAATACCTGAAGACCGAAGGCGGCGTGCTTGAGGCCATCAGGACTCAAAAGCAGCTGGACAAGGATCTGGAAGAAAAGCTGCGCTCCGCCATCGAGGCGTTCAAAAAGGGATTCAGCGCCTGAGCGCCGGAGGTAGCGCATGCCGTCACTGAAAGACGTCAGGGTAAAAATATCCGGGGTCGGCAAGACCAAGCAGATAACCAAGGCCATGAACATGGTGGCCTCGGCCAAGCTGCGCGGCGCCCAGAGCCGCATGGAAAAATTCCGCATTTTTGCCGACCGTTTCCGGGCCATGCTGTACAACATCGCCGGGGGCGAGCAGGAGTTGAGCCACCCGCTGCTGACCCCCCGCGAAACCGTGCGGACAGTCGGCATCGTGCTGGCCACTTCCGATCGCGGACTTTGCGGCGGCTTCAACGCCGGCCTGATAGGCGCCGCGCTGAAAATCGCCAGAGAGAAAAAAGCCGCGGGCATTGAGGTCGTCTTTTATTGCGCGGGCAGAAAGGGCCGCGACGCCGTGCGCAAGGCCGGGTACGCCATTGCCCGCGATCTGGCGGGGCATATGGGAGTGCTTGATTTTCAGGTTGCCGACCGGTTGGGCTTCGACCTTATCGACGCCTACCTGAAGCAGGAAATTGACGAAGCCGTGCTGGTTTTCGGCGAATTTTTCAGTCTGCTGCGCCAGACGCCGGCCGTGCGGCCGCTGCTGCCGGTCCGCCCGGCGGAACACGCCCCCGAAGACCCCGGAAAAAGCAAGGAATATGTCTACGAGCCTTCGGGCGACACCCTCATGCAGGCGCTTTTGCCGCGCGTGGTAACAGCCCAACTGTACCGGGGACTTCTGGACACATCCACCAGCGAGAACGCGGCGCGAATGGCGGCCATGGACAACGCCACCCGCAACTGCGACGATCTGATCAAATCCCTGACCCGGTTGTTCAACAAAACGCGGCAAGCCGCCATCACCAGAGACCTTATCGACATCGTGGGCGGCGCTGAGGCGCTCAAAGGATAATGAGAGGGAGCGTACATGAGTGCAAACATCGGTAAAATAGTGCAGGTTATCGGCGCCGTTGTGGACGTTGAATTCGCCGGCGGCAAGCTGCCGAACATTCTGACCGCGCTGGAAATCAAAAACCCCAACAACGCCAACGCGCCCGAACTTGTTTGTGAAGTCGCCCAGCACCTGGGCGACAACGTGGTGCGCACCATCGCCATGGACGCGACGGAAGGCCTGGTGCGCGGCATGGACGTGCTTGACACGGGCAAGCCCATAATGGCTCCCGTGGGCAAGGCTTCGCTCGGCCGCATCATCAACGTGGTGGGCCGCCCCGTGGACGAAATGGGTCCCATTGAGACCGATTCCTACCTGCCCATTCACCGTCCCGCGCCCTCGTTTGCCGAACAGAACACCTCGGTGGAACTCCTGGAAACGGGCATCAAGGTCGTGGACCTTCTGATCCCCTTCCCCAAGGGCGGCAAGATGGGCCTTTTCGGCGGCGCGGGGGTCGGCAAGACCGTCATCCTGATGGAGATGATCAACAACATCGCCAAACAGCACGGCGGCCTTTCGGTCTTTGCCGGAGTCGGCGAGCGCACCCGCGAAGGCAACGACCTGTACAACGAATTTAAAGAAGCGGGCATTCTGGAAAAAGCCGCCCTGGTGTACGGCCAGATGAACGAACCTCCGGGAGCCCGCGCCAGAGTGGCCCTGACCGGTCTGACCTGCGCGGAATACTTTCGCGACGAAGAAGGCCAGGACGTGCTGCTGTTTATCGACAACATCTTTCGCTTCACGCAGGCGGGTTCCGAAGTGTCCGCCCTGCTCGGCCGCATGCCCTCGGCCGTGGGCTACCAACCCACCCTGGGCACGGACCTGGGGTCTTTGCAAGAACGCATCACCTCAACCACCAAAGGTTCCATCACCTCGGTGCAGGCCATTTACGTGCCCGCCGACGACCTGACCGACCCCGCGCCGGCCACCACCTTTTCGCACCTGGACGGCACGCTGGTGCTTTCGCGCGCCATTTCCGAACTGGGCATTTACCCCGCCGTGGACCCGCTCGACTCCACCTCGCGCATTCTCGACCCTTTGGTGGTCGGCGAAGAGCACTACCAGGTGGCCCGGTCCGTGCAGAAAGTGCTGCAAAAATACAAAGACCTGCAGGACATCATCGCCATTCTGGGCATGGACGAATTGTCCGACGAAGACAAGGTCGTGGTGGCCCGGGCACGGCGCATCCAGCGTTTTCTTTCGCAGCCTTTCCACGTGGCTGAAGTTTTTACCGGCTCTCCCGGCCAGTACGTCAAGCTTGAAGACACCATCAAGGGCTTCAAGGGCATTCTTGAAGGCGCCTATGACGAGTTGTCCGAGGACGACTTCTACATGGTCGGCGGCATCGACATGGCCCTTGAAAAGCAGAAGAAACGCCAGGGCACGGCATAGGAGCGCGACGCATGGAACGGCTCCAGCTGGAAATAGTGACTCCCGACAAAATCGTGCTCAGCGAGGAAGTGGACTACGTGTCCCTGACCGGTTTTGAGGGCGAATTCGGCGTGCTGCCGGGGCACATTCCTTTTTTCGCGGCGTTGACGATCGGCTGCATGCATTACATCAAGGACGACAAGACCTGGTATGCCTGCATCTCCGGCGGTTTTGCCGAAGTTGCGGACAACAGGGTGCAGGTGCTGGTCGATGCCGGCGAAAGGGCCGAGGATGTGGATGTCGGCAGGGCCCAGGCCGCGCTGAAACGCGCCGAGGAGCGTCTGGCCCGCGCCAAGCAGGAGCATAACGTCAACGTCGTCCGGGCGGAAGCGTCCCTGCGCCGGGCCATTAACCGGCTGGAAGCCAGACGGCATATCTGATTCTTGACCCCGCAAAGGAATACACGTACCCAGAGAAAGCCCGAAGGGGCTTTCTCTGGCTGTTGACAAAGTCCGCTTTGTCAACAGTCCGCCGCGCAGGCGCAGGCGGCATTCATTGTCGCCGTTAAACGCCGAAGCGAGCGTGCCTCTGCAAACCCTGCCGAAGGCGGGTTTGTCATCAATCCGAGAAAGCCCGAAGGGGCTTTCTCTTTTTTCGCCAGGGACGGCATATGGCAAAAGCGCCTCTTTTTCTGGTCAGCCTCAGCGGCGGCCTGGACAGCACCGTACTCTGCGCGAACCTCATCGCCCGCCACGGAGCCGGCGCCGTGGCTCCGGTCTTTTTTGAATACGGCTCGAAGCACAACCTCCGGGAAAAGCAGGCCGCCCTCGCCGTGGCCGCCCATTTCGGCGTGCGCCTTGCGGCCGTCGACCTTTCCGCCGCATTTGCGCACGTGCAGAGCGCGCTACTCTCTTCGGACCCCCGCGACATACCGCAAAACGCCTATGACCGTCCGTCCATGAACCAGACCGCCGTCCCCGGCCGCAACCTGATCTTCGGCTCGGTCATGGCGGCCATTGCCGAGAGCAGCGGCATAGCGGCAGTGGCGCTGGCCACCCACAGCGGCGACCACCATCTGTACCCCGACTGCCGCCCGGCGTTCAACGCGGCCCTGCAAGCCGTGGTGGAACAAAGCACCGAAAGCAAGGTGCGGGTGCTCACGCCCTTTTCCCGGCTCACAAAAAGCGACCTGGTGCGCATGGGCCTCGCGCTTGCCGCGCCGCTGCACCTGACCCGCAGTTGCTACGGCGCGGAAGAGCTCAGTTGCGGTAAATGCGGCACCTGCCGCGAACGCCTGGCGGCCTTTGCCGAGAACGGCGCGAAAGATCCCGTTTCGTACAAGACCTGAGCCGCCATTGCCGCCCGGCCCCTCTTCTGCTATGTAAATAGGCTGCGCCGCTGACAGGCGACAACCTCTTTTCGCGGAGACCCCCATGGCCAAAAAACCCGCCCTCACCCCGGAGGACATGCGCCTTGAAGCGCTGAACACCGCCCTTGCCACCATCGAGCGCAAATACGGACAAGGTTCGATCATGAAACTGTCCGACGACGCCCATGTGGCCATACCGGTCATTCCCACCGGTTCCATCGGGCTCGACCTTGCCCTCGGCGTGGGCGGCCTGCCCCGCGGCCGGGTTTGCGAAATCTACGGGCCGGAATCGTCGGGCAAAACCACACTGGCCCTGCACGTCATCGCCGAAGCCCAGAAGCTGGGCGGAACCTGCGCCTTCATCGACGCAGAGCACGCCCTGGACGTGGCCTATGCCAAGCGCCTGGGAGTCAAGACGGACGAATTGCTCATCTCTCAGCCCGACTACGGCGAGCAGGCTCTTGAAATCGCGGACATGCTGGTTCGTTCCGCCGCCGTGGACCTGGTGGTCATCGACTCCGTGGCCGCCCTCATCCCCCAGGCGGAACTGGAAGGCAGCATGGGAGAAACCCAGGTCGGCGGCCAGGCCCGCCTTATGTCCCACGCCCTGCGCAAGCTGACCGGCACCATTCACAAATCGCGTACGGCCGTAATTTTCATCAACCAGATACGCATGAAAATCGGCGGCATGGCCGGGGGCTACGGCAACCCCGAAACCACCACCGGCGGACATGCCCTCAAGTTTTACGCTTCGGTGCGCATGGATATCCGCCGCATCCAGACCCTGAAGGACAAGGATGAAAGTTTCGGCAACCGCACCAGAGTCAAAGTGGTCAAACACAAGGTGGCCCCGCCCTTTCGCGAAGCCCTGTTCGACATTCTCTACGGCACGGGCATATCCCGCACCGGGGAAATCATTGATATCGGTTCCGAAGCGGGCATCATCGAAAAGAGCGGGTCCTGGTTCGCCTTCGGCGGTGAACGTCTGGGCCAGGGCAAAGAAAACGTGCGCGCCCTGCTGGATGAAAACGCGGACCTGCGTCTGGCCATCGAAAAGAAAATCATCGAACACCTGGGCATGAACCCGGAAAAAATTCCGCATTCGTCTTCCTCCGAGGACGACGACGCGGCCGAAGAGTAATCGCAGGGGCTCTGCCCCTGCACCCCGCCAGGGACACGATGTCCCTGGACCCTTATTAGGGGGTCCGGGGGACAGCATCCCCCGGCAACATCCAGAATAAAGGACATGACCGTGCTGACCGCCAACGAGATCCGCCGCAAATTCATTGAGTTTTTTCGCAAGAACGGCCACGAGCCCGTGCGTTCTTCGTCGCTGAGACCCCGCGACGACCCCACGCTGCTTTTCACCAACTCGGGCATGGTCCAGTTCAAAACCATTTTTCAGGGCAAGGAGAGCCGCGCCTACACCCGCGCGGTCACAGCCCAGAAATGCCTGCGCGTGGGCGGCAAGCACAACGACCTGGAAACCGTGGGCAGAACGGCCCGGCACCATACTTTTTTCGAGATGCTGGGCAATGTCTCTTTCGGCGACTACTTCAAATCCGAAGCCATCCGGCTGGCCTGGGCCTTTGTGACCATTGAGCTGGGCCTGGACAAGAGCCGTCTCTGGGTCACGATCTTTGAAGACGACGACGAAGCGGAAGGCTACTGGCGCGAAATCGCCGGGGTCGCGCCGGACCGCATCCTGCGCATCGGAGAAAAGGACAATTTCTGGTCCATGGGCGACACCGGCCCCTGCGGCCCCTGTTCCGAAATTTTTGTGGACCAGGGCGCGGACATGGCCTGCGGCCCGGACTGCGGCATAGGCAAATGCGACTGCGACCGCTTTCTGGAAATATGGAACCTGGTTTTCATGCAGTTCAACCAGATCGCGCCCGGCAACCGCGAAAAACTGCCCAAACCCAGTATCGACACGGGTATGGGTCTGGAACGCACGGCCGCCATCTGCCAGGGCAAACGCTCGAACTTCGATTCGGATCTCTTTCAGAACCTTATCCAGTACGTCGCCTCGCTGGCGAAAGTCAGCTATTCTTTCAGCGCGCCGGATACCAACGATACCGACACGGCCCTGCGGGTCATTGCCGACCACAGCCGGGCCGTGGCCTTCATGGTGGCCGACGGCATCATGCCTTCCAACGAAGGGCGCGGCTACGTGCTGCGCCGCCTCATCCGCCGGGCTTATCGCTTCGGGCGGCTGATCGGCATGCCCGGCGCCTTTTTGCACCAGACCGCGGCCAAGGTCGTGGACATCATGGGTGACGACTATCCGGAATTGAAAGAATCGCGCGACTTTATCGCCCGGCTGGTGCGCGAGGAAGAAGAACGATTCGACAAGACCCTGGACAAGGGCCTGGTCCTGCTTGAGGACGAGTTGGGCAAACTGCCCGCCAAGGGCACGCTGGCCGGAGACGTGGCCTTCACCCTGTACGACACCTACGGTTTTCCTCTGGACATCGTCAACGACGTGGCGGAAAAACGCGGCCTCGGCGTTGACGAGGACGCTTTTCGCGCCTGCATGGCCCATCAGAAAGAACGTTCCAAAGCCGCCTGGAAAGGCTCGGGCGAAAGCGACATCACCGCCCGTTTCTCCTCCCTGCTGGAAGAAGGTTTGTCCTCGGAATTTTCCGGCTACGAAAACCTGTCCTGCGCCGGTCGCATCACCGCCCTGCTGAACGAGGGCGGCGAACGAGTTGAACGCCTGGGCCAGGGTGAAAAAGGCTACCTCGCGGCCGGCCGTACGCCCTTTTACGGCGCATCCGGCGGCCAGGTCGGCGACACCGGCGAAATCTCCGGTCCCGCCGGGACGGCTGCCGTCACCGACACCCTGAAACCCCTGCCCGCCCTGACCGTCATGGCCGTGACCGTCAAATCGGGCGAGCTTTTTCTGGACAGCGAAATCACCCTTGCCGTGACCGAAGGCGAGCGCATGGCTTCCGCCCGCAACCACACGGCCACGCACCTTCTGCACGCGGCCCTGCGCGAAGTGCTGGGCAGCCACGTGCATCAGGCCGGATCTCTGGTCGCTTCCGACCGGCTGCGTTTTGACTTCACCCACATGGCCGCCATGACGTCCGCCGAGGTCACGGCCGTAGAAGACAAGGTCAACGCCGCCATCATGGCCGACATTAACCTGGAAGCCGAGGAAATGAGCTATGACGCGGCCCTTGCCAAAGGCGCCATGGCGCTTTTCGGCGAAAAATACGGCGATACGGTCCGGGTGGTCTCCGTGCCCGGCGAATCGACGGAACTGTGCGGGGGCACACACTTGTCCCGCACCGGTCAGGCCGGGTTCTTCATCGTCCTTTCCGAGTCCGGCGTGGCCGCCGGAACGCGCCGCATCGAGGCCGCCACCGGCTGGAACGCCCTGCGCCTGGTCCGTGAGCAACGCGACGAACTGGCGGAACTGGCCGCCGAACTGAAAGCCCGGCCCGGTGAACTGGCCGCCAAGACGAGCGCCCTGTTCAACGAAATCCGCGCTCTGAAAAAGGATGCGGAAAAAGCCGCCGCCCGCGCCGCATCCAGCCAGGGCAGAAACCTTATGGATTCCGTCATGGACGTGAACGGAGTTGCAGTGCTGGCCGTTCGTTCCGGCGCGCCCAATATCAAGGCCCTGCGTGAAACCATGGACGACGTGCGTTCCAAACTGCCTTCCGGCGTCATCTGCCTGACCGCAGAAGAAGAGGGCAAGGTATCTCTGGTCATCAGCGTGTCCAAAGACCTGTTGGGCCGCTTCACCGCTCCGGCGCTCATCAAGGGCGTGGCCGCGAAAATAGGCGGATCCGGCGGCGGCCGTCCCGACATGGCCCAGGCCGGCGGCAATGACGCCGCCGGCATTGACGCGGCTTTTGCAGAACTGAAAAAGGCCGTTGCCGAATGATGTTACTGCGGGAGAGGAAAACTTTTGTAAAAGTTTTCCTCTCCCGCACCTTCTCCTTTCAAAAACTTTATTCGAGGCCATTTTGCAAGACCGCATCCACGCCCTGGCGTTTCCCGCGTTGTTGACCATCCTGGCCCTGGCCGGGATCGGCGCTGCATCTTTCGGCTATCTCGGCATCCTTGGTCTTTGGACCGCCCTTGACGCGCCCTCCATTCTCCGCGCGGCAACGGCCGCGGGTCTGGCGCTGTTCTGCTTTCTGCCGGGCGCGGCCACCGGATCCGCCCGCGACCTGCGCCTGACCGCTCTGGCCGCCGTTTTTCTTTACGGAGGCGTGGGGGTGAACCTGATGCACCTCCAAAACGAGGTATGGTTTCAGGCTGTTGCGCTTACCTGCGCCGCCGGGCTGATCGCCGCTGTGGCCCTTTTTTATGATCTGCGGCAGGAATTGGAAAAAAACAAGACGTTCCGGCCCCTGATTTTCTGCGCCCTGATCCTGGCAGCCCTGTTCGGCCTGGCGCTGGCAGACCTTCAGGCCGCGCCGCTCCTCAGTCTTCAGGTTCCTTCTCTCCTTCAACTGCCGCCGGCGGGCAAGATCGCCCTGCTCATGGTCTGCCTCATTCCCGTCCTCGCCCTCTACGGACCGAATTTTCCCTTTCTCTATCCCCTGCTCGGGATCCTCGGCCTGTGTGCGGCCGGCCTGATAGCCTCCGCCGGCGAAGGCAAACGACTGCTCGCGCTTTGCGCCGCCGCCGGTCTTGCCGCCGCCGTCCTGCTGCTGGTTTCCTTCAGGCTGCGGCGCAACATTCGCGGACAAAAATAAGAAGCCCCGCTGCAATACCGCGATCGCCTGAATTGACAAAAAACGGATCGGGCGGGCAAAATATGCGGCGACGGCCTGAACGGGCGGGTGCGGTCGCAGTCAAGAAAACGCCGCATCCGGCCTCGCTTCCGATCTGAAACGGCTGCAAAGAGCGCAGGCAAGAAAAACGCCGATTTTATGCGGGGATAGTACTCTTCAGTACAGCCCCGGCATAAAATCGGCGTTTGACGCCGCATCCGGCTCTTTGCAGCCGTTTCAGGCGGCGGTGCGCCAGGTTTTGAAGGTATGCCCGGCAACGGAAAGGATATCATGCAAGACCGGAAAACGGGTCAGAAAACCGTTTTCTTCGCTCTCTTCCTCACGCTCCCCGTTCCGCAGCAAACGCGAATGCAACCTGCCGGCGGTGGATGCGTGTCCGGCTTCCGCCAGCGCCTTCACCAGCCCGCGCATGTGCTCTTCCGGCGCGGGCGTGAACAGGCAGGCCCGACTGATCAGGGCGTGCAGAGGCGCCACCGGGTCCAGGACGTGCGCTTCCATGAACATCAGGGCGGCGGCGCGTACTTCACCCGCCTGCAGGGCGGCCCCGGCTTCGCGCAGAAGAGGAACCTGTCCGCTTTTGCCCCGGGGCAGGCGGGTAAAAAGTTCCTGCGCTCTGACGCGGGCATTGGCGCGCAAATACGCGGCTCCGGCCCGGCACAACCAGACGCGGGAATCTTCTTCCCGCGCCTGTTCGCCGGTGGCCCGGCTAAGAGCAAGGCAGGTTTCCGCGTGAGCCGGGTCCAAGGCATGGCTGCGCAGCAACAACGCTTCCGCCCTGCCCCACTCCGCATTTTGCAAGGCAGCGAAACCGGCCCGGAACAAAGTTTCCGCATTGGCTGCGGGCGCGGGCTGCGGGGTTTGCCGAACGGGTTTGCCGGCGGAAAGCGGCAGAGGCGACAAGGTCGGGCGATCGCCCAGAGCGCGTTTTTTTTCGCCGAAACCGCCGCCAAAAGACGGCGGCAGCACCAAAGGCGCATGCAATGATTCCGGCAGCGTCGCGATCATCAGCGCGGAACGGGCTTCATCCTCGGTATAGGGCCGGGCCAGAACGGCGCAAGAGTTGCACGCCGCGGCGGCTCGTGCGATGACGCTTTTGCCGTCGCCCACCAGCAGCAAAGCGGGAATGCGGGCCAGGTCCGACGTTTTGCGGACATAGGCCAAAAATTGCAGGCCGCTCATATCCGCCAGCCGCTCGTGGCAGATCAGCATGTCCGCGGGCGGGGCGACACCGGCCGCCCCTGCGTCTTCGCCCACGGCCCGGCACTTTGCGCGGGCGGCCAGAGTCGCCAGGTGGTCCAGCGCTTTACGGCCGGACGAAAAGAAAAGCGGCCGCGCTATTCCAAGCCGGCGCAGCACCTTGCGGTCAATTTCCAACAAAGATTCGTCCTCAGCCAGGATCAGGGCGTTGAAAGCGGAGCGGGAAATCATGACGCGCCCCTCACTTGCCGAAAGGAATGATGGTGGCCTTGCGCGGGCTTCGAACCGGGTCCATGCCTACTGCAAAGGATTGTCCCCGTTCCGCTGCCTCTCCCGTAACGCCGGCGAGCGCCTGTTTCGTCGCGGGTTTGCCCCGGGCGAAACTCGAATTGCAACTCAGGCACTGGCGGGCTATGCCGTCGTCGGCAAGCCGCAAAAGCAGGCCGTCGCGGTTGTAGCACGCCGGACAGAAGGGACCCTGTTTGATGCTGCCCGTGACCAGCCAGTAAAAAGCCCCGTCAAAGATGAGGTTGCGCGCCAGATACAGGATATCCTCATAGCCCTGAATCTGGGTGCGCAGCATGGAGTTCTCGTCGCACAGCGCCACATAGCGGCCCTGCAATTCCGCCATATGCTGCCGCGCTTCGTCCGTCCTGCCTTTGAGAAAAAGATCGTGAATCTCTTTAAAGCGATAATATTCCAGCATATACTCTCTCCCTGAGTTCCGAAGCCGCCATCCGTGGCGGCTATCTCCTCTTCGGCAAAGAGTCTGGAAACTTTAGGCGGCATATTGCATAAAAGAACGGCGATCTTTGCAATTTTATAATAAATTTTAGCGATTTAAATATAAAAATATCGACAGGACCGCCATGACAAATTGTATCTCAATGACGCCATGCACGGCGGCCAAGGCCATATGGGGCAGGCTCAATTGACTCGGCACATCCTGTGCCTCGCCCTGCGGGCGGGGTCGCGTTTGCTCCCCCGTCCAATTCCGCTATCCTGCGGAATTGTTGCCAGGGCGGGGTGGCTCTGGACCAGGTTGGACAGGCGTTCTTCCTGTCCGTCAAAGAAGGCGAAGTCGGTTACGGCTCCCGTACCCAGGCCCTTGGCGACGTTCGCGCCGTAGCTTGCGGCCCTGACGCCTTTGAGCAGTTTGTCCACACCCTTGAAACCGACCAGGAATTGGCTGATGGCGGAAACCATCTTGCCCGCCGGGCTCTGCGGGTCCGGCAGATTGGGTATGCGCAGGCGCGGGTTTGAACCGGCCATGGAAACTTCGCCGCCGTCCCAGTCGCCGGTATTGCCCCTGCCGGGGGCGGCATCGCCGAAGAAGCCGTTTTTGTTCAGCCAGTCCGCCGCGTCGTACCCAAGGTCAAGGGCCGCGTTGACGCCCTTGATGCCGCCATGCACGGCGGCGAGAGCGGAGCCTTCCCGGTTGCTTGGGCAAGGGACGACGCATAGGACGCCGCGATGCGGTCGGCGAGCGCCTGTTTTTTTTGGGGGGGGTACAGAAAATTCAGATCGTGTTCCTCCGGGCCGCGCCTTTTCGGGGGGCCCGGAGGAAGATTATTTTTTGGAGTCCCAGGGATTGTCCGGCGGATCGCTTTCGGGAAACTCGAAGCTGCCGGGCGTAAAGCCGGGTTCGTTCCAGCCCCGCCAGTCAAGGTTTTTCAGCTTGCCTTCATATTTATAGAACTGGACAGTGCCCCCCCGGTCAACGCCCATGCGGCCGCAGACGGGACAGGCCACCACGGCCATGCCGTATGCATTCATGATGGCGTAAAAGCGCTCGCCGGACAGACCGTCATCCGTTATGGCATTCGTTACAACCTCTACGACCACATCAGGCATGAACACATAGCAATGCTCTTTGTGTTCGCCGCCGGTAAGAAAGCTGTTGCCGCACAAGCAGTGGTATTCCGACTTTTCCCAACGCCCGAGAGGCGGATCACTGTATTTTTGCTCTGAGCCATCCGGCAGGAGAAACACCCGTTTGCGCGGGATTTCCGTTTCCACGGCATGGGCGCTGATGTAGGGGCCGGTATCGAGCGCGAAGCGCCCGCAGTCCGTGCATAGCAGCATGAATACCTCGGATTCGCTTTTTGCGTCCAAAAAGGCTTCCGCCGCGTCTCTCCCTTGGCCCGGATTCGCGCCGATCCTGTCCAGAACAGCTTTTGGGGCTACATGGTAGTCTGTATCAAAATCGCCCAAGAAGCGTATCTCGTTGCCGCAGGGACAGAGGTGCCTGGCCATTATCATTCCTCTCATTGCGGGAGATCCCGCTTATAAATCGTGCCGTCGTCCGTCTGGAAAAAAAGGACTTTCAACGGCTTGTCGATCTGCTTGTTTCTGCCGGCCAGGCGCGCTGTGAGTTCTTCCATGTGCGCATAGGGGTATTCCCCCTGCACCATGATCAGCAAAGCCTGGCGTTTTTTGTCAAAAACCGCGTCTTTGATGCGGTCTACGCTTGCACTACCCGGTTTATATACCTCAACATGACCGAAGGGTTCAACGATAAAATCGCTTGTGCGCTCATTACGTATGCCACGATCGTTGGCTGTACGGCAGCGGACCACGTCATAGCCCAGTTTGGCAAAACCCTCTCCCGCGCGTTGTTCGCTTGGCGAAGGCTTTTGGGCCCCCGCTTCGCTGGTGAAGGTGCCTTCTCCTTTGGCGGTCATGTTTCTGGCCAGCAGGTATTGCTGATTCTGCTTGGCCCCGTCCTGTTTGATCCGTTCGGGAATTGCCTTGCCTTCCTGCATGTCCCGCAGGACGGAAGGGTCTTCTTTGGCGAGTTTGGCCACTACATCCGGCTTCAGGCCGGTTTCGGCGAAGATGTTTTTCAATCTTCCGGCCATGGCGTCGGCCGCGCCTTTGGCCGCTGCCGTGCCGCCCCTGACGGTCAGGATCAAGGCCGCGTTGTGCGTGAAGTCCTCCAGGGAGGGAAAGCGCCCTTCCATGGCGGCCATCATCTGCGTCATGCCGACGACTTCGCCCAGGGCCGCGCCCGCGGGCCCCATCATGTTCGCGCCGATTTTGCCGCTTATGCCGCCCGCCATGCCGATGGCAGCGCCCTTGCCGCCTTCAAAGGCCGCTATACCGGAGCGTTGCAGAAA
>JAVBRE010000164.1:0-21517 GCA_031548325.1 Desulfovibrionaceae bacterium | reverse complement strand
TTCGTAATTGCCGTACCCCGTTTCTTCGACCGCCATACGGGCCAGAATGTCTATGTTGTGATCATTGTAAACTTCCCAGCCCACGGACAGGCAAACTTCGTCAATTTGCTCCTGCGTGTAGTTGCAGATCTGTTCCTGAGCTCTTCTGGCGGCGTCCAGAAGCTCGCGTACGCTTTTCATGAAACCTCCGATAGCGTGTAACTTGAAGGATTGTGGAATTTTTGCAGTAAGTAGCAATATACATGCCTAGAAAACGTTATCCATATTCTATCGAAAATATTAATAATTGATATGGCAAAATCCCATATGAAAGAGAATGTCCGGAAAAAGCGTCTGGAAAACCAGACAGATTTAACAGACATGTCTGGGGGTGTCGGGACGGGCGGCGGCATGGCCGCTGTTCGCGAAAAGCAAAGGGTCTGATCAGAACGGGGTATTGGCGCGCAGTTCTTCAATCACGGCCAGGTTGACCGGCAGGTACGGCAGGTCCGGCGGGTTCGCCGGCTCGATCCAGCGCAGGGTCTGACCTTCCAGCGGGGCCGGCTCCGCGGCGAAGCCCGTCACGTTGAACAGACGCAGGGTGATATGGCCGTGGGGATAGTGATGCGAAAGAGTCTTCCATAACCGGGCTTCGTTGCAGACGACTCCCAGTTCTTCGTTCAACTCGCGGAACAATGCCTCTTGCGGGCTCTCGCCCTTTTCCATTTTGCCGCCGGGAAATTCCCAGTATCCGGCCATGACGGTTCCGGCGGGCCGTTCGGCCATAAGGTACAAGCCGTCCCGCCAGAGTATGCCCGCCACGGCCTGCAACACGCGCGTTTTCGGCATGGTCATATTTCTTTCGGGCGCAGGATGAAAAAGGAACCGCCCGCCGTGGCCAGCAGCCGCCCATTGGAATCATGAATGCGTGCTTCCGTGGTCAGCACAGTTCCGCCCGCCTTGAGCACCGAGCCTGCGGCGACGAGTTCTCCCGGCTGATTTGGGTCCGTGCTGCGCAGATAACGGATATTCATCTCCGTGGTTACCACTTTTTGGCCGTCGGTCAGCAGGGTGATGACCGCGTGGGCCATAGCTTCGTCCGCCAGGGTGGCGAGAATGCCTCCGGCCACGAAACCCATGCCCTGAGCCAGGGCGGGCGACAGGGGCATGGTGATGACGGCTTCGCCCTTGTCGGCCCGGGTCAGGCGCGCGCCCAGAAGATTGAACAGCGGGTTGACGTTTTGTTCCGCCTGCGCCAAGGCTTTGAGATAGTTTTTGGGCATGGTTGTCTCCGGTTTATTCAGGGAACTTTGTCCCCCGGGCCCTGCAAGGGGGGTGACCCCCTTGACCCCGCATGGGGCGCCTATTCGTCGCTCAGCGCGGCCCTGCGCGTTTCCAGTTCCGCGATGGTCTGTTCAAGGGCGGCCATATCTTCCATCACGGTTTCCGCGCGGGTTTGCAAGGTGTGAAAGTCCTTCAGAAGCCGCGTGGTCCTCGCCGAATCGGCATATACCTCGGAGTCGGCCAGCAAAGCTTCGGCTGCGGCCTGTTCGGTCAGGCTTTGTTCCAGTTCCTGTTCCAGAGCCGCATAGCGGTCCTGCAAGGGCTTGAGTTCTTTGTACAGGGAGTTGCGCAGTTCCGCCTGCTCCCGCTTGAGGCGTTTTTGCTCTTCGCGCGAGAGGGAGCTTTTGGCGTTTTTGTCCTGCGGGTTTTCCTGCAGGCCGGGCGTATTTCCGGCCGCTTTCGAGGCCGCCCTGGCTTCAGCATACTGTTCGTAACCCCGGTCATGGACGGTGAAGCAGCCGTTTTCCAGCAGCCAAACCTCGTCAGCCACTTCCGACAGCAGATGCCGGTCGTGGGCCACCATGAGCACAGTGCCGGGGAAGTCGCACAGGGCTTCCACCAGGGCTTCGCGGCTTTCCAGATCCAGGTGGTTGGTTGGCTCGTCCAGAATGAGAAAGTTGCAGCGGGCCAGAAAGAGCGAAGCCAGGATCAGGCGGCTTTTTTCGCCGCCGGACAGGGTGCCCGTGATCCGGTCGAAATAGTTCTGCCCCAGCAGAAAAAGCCCCAGCACGCTCATCAGTTCTTCTTCGGTGCTGCGCGGGTCCGAAAGCCGTCGGATTTCGGCCAGCACCGTGCCCGCTGGGTTCAGGGTCTCAAGCTGATGCTGGCTGAAATAGCCGGCCTTGACCATCTGGCCCAATTGGGCCGTGCCGCCGGTTTTTTCCAGCCGGCCGGTGAGCAGGCGCAGCAGGGTGGACTTGCCGCAGCCGTTGTGCCCCACCAGGGCGATCTTCTGGCCCCGGTACAAAGTGAAGGACAGACTGTCCCACATGCGTTTGCCGTCGGGAAAATGAAAAGCCAGGTCCGCCGCCGCCAGCACGGTGCGGTCGGACTGGGGCGGGCTGGGCCATTTGAAATCCAGCTCTTTGCGTTTTTGGGCCGGGGCCAGACCTTCCAGTTCCTTCTCCAGCTTTTTGGCCATCTTTTGACGGGATCCGGCCTGGCGGGCCTTGGTGGCCTTGGCTTTAAAACGCCGCACAAAGGCCATTTTACGTTCGATTTCATCCTGTATGCGCGCGGCTTCGCGTTCTTTCTGCCCTTCCATCTCCTCGTGCAGGGCGATGAACTGGCTGAAGTTACCCTTGCGGAACAAGGGCTTGCCCATGCCGAGGTACAGAATGTGGGTACTGATCTTGTCCATGAACACCCGGTCGTGGGCCACGAAGACCAGCACGCCCTGGTAGTCCAAAAGGAAGCTTTCCAGCCATTCCACCGCGTCCAGGTCCAGGTGGTTGGTGGGCTCGTCCAGCAGCAGCACGTCGGCCCCGGCGGTCAGGATTCTGGCGAGTTTCGCCCGTTCCCGCCAGCCGCCGGAAAGCTGAATCAGGGGCCGCTGCCACTTGTCTTCGGAAAAACCCAGCCCCGAAAGCACGGTTTTGGCGCGCTGCTCCGGGTTGTAGCCGTATATCTGCTCCAGTTCGGCCTGGCGCAGGGCCAGGCGGCGCAGGGCTTCTTCGTCGTGTCTGGCGGCGGCTTCGTCCCAGGCCGTCCAGAATTCATTCCAGTCGGGCAGCACGTCAAGAACAAAGGCCAGCAGAGGCCGTTCCAGCACGGCCTCGTCCATTTCCTGCTCCACGTAGCCAAGGCGGCAGCCTTTGGGTGTGACCACCTTGCCGGCGTCCGCCACTTCCGCCCCGGCCAGAATGCGCAGCAGGGTGGATTTTCCCGTGCCGTTGGCCCCGCAGACGCACAGCCGCACGCCGGACTGAATCTCAAGAGAGAAATCGGCCAGGATATCCCGGCCGCCGAAAGCTTTGCTGACATTTTGGATTGAAAGGCGCATAGGTTCCTCAGGCGCTCTTGAGCAATTTCAATATGAAATTGCTCGGCAGGCGCGAAGCGGATGCCCGCGAGGCGTGTCGTTTATCTTTGTAATTTCGCATTGTTATATGCTGAAACGTATGCCGTTTGCTACGCTTTCATTGCGTAATCTCAAAAGTGAAATGCTCTTGTATATGAAAAGAAGGCGGGCGGCAAACCGGGGCGGCTCGGGGACGGCTGCCCTTCAGTCTTCTTCCCGGCTGACCCGAAATGTCACGTCCCCGTCGGGACAAGAAAGCTCGATGAAAGGCCCTTTGGTTTCGATGCCCAACTTTTCCGCGTAGCGCATGGCGTAGGCGTGAGGATAGATGACGTTGAAGGCGCGGGCGCAGAGCCCCGCCGGGGTGTGCACATGCAGACGCCAGACCTGGCCCGGACAGGTTTTGGCCTTGCCCTTGCAACACTCTTTGTTGCCGTTGATATTGACGACCTCGATGCGAACCGCTCTGTCCGGCATGTTCTCACCCTTTGCGTTTAAACAGTTTTTCCAGATCGTTTTTCGTCAGGGTTATGGCCGCGGGCCTGCCGTGAGGGCAATAGCCGCTGTCCGGGGTCAGAGCCCACTGGAGCAAAAGGTGCGCGGCCTCGTCCGGCGTCAGCGTGTCACCGGCTTTGACCGCCGTGCGGCAGGCCATCATGTGCCACACGCTCTCGAAACCGCCCTGTTTGCCCGCGAGCGCATCGCGCAAAAAGGAAGCCGCTTCGCTCCGGCTGAGTTGCGGGGGCAGCCCCAGCACCCGCAAAAGGTCCGGCCCCGCTGTTTCCAAAGAGAAACCGAGAGAGCCCAGATCCGTCCAGAGGCGGTGCAACTCCGTTCTTTCCGCAGGGTGCAGGGGCAGTTCCAAAGGCAGAGCCAGAAGCTGCGAGTCGCCCCTGGTTCCTCCTTGCTGCACGGCGTGCAGGCGCACGCGTTCGTGCGCCGCGTGCTGGTCCACGATCAGCAGATTTTCCCCCCGCCGCGCCAGCAGATAGGTGGCCGCGATCTGGCCCATATACTCCATGTCGCCGGCGCGGGGACGGGCGGGCGCGGCCTCTTCGGGCGCCTTGGCGGCATTTTTCGCGTTTTCTTCGCCTGTGGCGCCGTCCGTGCCGTAGCGGGGAACGATCTCCTCGCCGCTGGCCGGGCAAAAGGGATCCGCCGCCAGAGGCGGCCGGGGCGTGAAATTCAGAGCGGGCGCGGCGGATTGCGCGGCCTGCGCGACCTGCGCCATCCGCGCGTCTTCATCCGTATCCGGCGCATCCGGCGGCGCGGTCTCGCGAATCAGGCGGGGGTTGTCGATCTCTCCCCAAAAACCCAGGGGCCGGGCGTCGCGTCGCGCATCCGCCGCGTTCGGCGCAGGTCTGGTCTGGTCGACCTCACGCATGGCGTCCGCAAAACCGGCCAGGGGCAGGGCCGCGTCCAGGGTCTGACGTAGCGCCCGCAGCACGGCGGAAAAGACCTCCCGCTCGTTCTGAAAGCGCACTTCGGTCTTGGCCGGGTGCACGTTGGCGTCCGCCAGTTCCGGCGGCAGAGAAACGAAGAGCAGAGCCTGGGGGTATTCGCGGGAGATGAGCCGTCCCTTGTAGGCTTCGCGCACAGCCTGCAGCAGCAGGCGGTTGTTCACCGCGCGGCCGTTGACGTAAAGCAGTATCCTGTCCCCCTTGGCCTGCGCGGCCTGGGGGTGCCCGGCGAGCCCGCTGACCCGGACAGGGCCGGATGTCGCATCCACGGGCAGAAGCCGCTCGGCCACCGACGGCGGCCAGACGGCGGCCAGGCGGCGGGCGAAACTTTCGCCGGCGGCCAGACGCAGAACCTCGCGGCCTCCGGCGTTCAGGCTGAAGGCCGCATCGGGCCGGGCCAGCGCCAGACGGAAAAGTAATTCTTCGCAACGTTTTTGTTCCGTGGCCGGGGTTTTCAAAAACTTGAGGCGGGCGGGCACGTTGGCGAAAAGGTCGCGCACGATTACCAGAGTGCCCCGGCGCAGGGCGGCGGGGCCAAAAGCGATGACCTGTCCGGCGCGCGCTTCCACAAAAGCGGCGTCCTGCGCCGGAGCATCCGGATCAGGAGCAAAGGCGCTGGTCACGGTCAGATGCGAGACCGAAGCGATGCTGGGCAGGGCCTCGCCCCGAAACCCGTAGCTGGCGATGCGCAAGAGGTCGGCAAAGCTGGCTATCTTGCTGGTGGCGTGGCGGGTGACGGCCAGTTCCATCTCGTCCGCCGGAATGCCGCAGCCGTCGTCCTGCACACAGAGCAGGGTCTGGCCGCCGTTTTCCAGAACGACGTGGATGTCGCGGGCCCCGGCATCCAGGCTGTTCTCCACCAGTTCCTTGAGCACGCTGGCCGGACGTTCCACCACTTCGCCGGCGGCGATCTGGTTGCGTAGTTCAAGCGGCAGCAGACGAATGGGCGCGCGGCTCTGCAAGGGAGTTTTCGTCATGGCGTTTCCTGTCATATGCGTCGCTCGACTGTACCGGTATTACGAACAAGGGTAAAGCGCCCCGGCGGCACGCTGAACCCTCTTCGGAAAATCAAGCGCCTTGTCAAAAGTTTTGCGGAGCCTATTATAGTGGATGCTCGCGCGGCAAAATCCGGCCGGGCGATTTTTTGCGACACGCGACATTCCGCTCCTTGCTTTGTGCGCGGGATGATGGAATACTGACGCCGTACCTTTCATGGAGGCGTGCATGGCGGGCAAGCCGGGTACCCCGCGCCGGCCGAGGAGGCGAACATGAACACAGAATATCGTCTTGGAAAGGCCGCGTTCACTCCGGCCGATGACGGCATAGCCGTCAGAGACACGCTTGGCGGCGCCGCCCAGGTCAGGGTCGGCTACGACCTGGATCTGCTTTATGTAGAATGCCGCTTGTGCGGCAAGCCTTTGCTTTGGGAGCAGGGCCGGACCCGCCGTCTGGTGCTGGCTTCCGGCATTGACACAACCCAACTCGACGCGCAGTGCATGATCGTTTCCGACGGCTGTCCCAACTGCCGTCCGGACAATCCCCATTTTCAACTGCATGTGGTGCGGCTGGCAAGCTTCACGGCCCAGGATCTTCTGCTGCTCAGCGAAAACAAAGGCCACGCCTGACCGGCGCGGCCTCCGCTTTCGCAAAGCCTCCGGTTCGCAAGCCGGAGGCTTTTTAAAATTCTTTTCCGCCAGGCTATTTTTTGCGGGCGGGCGACTTTTTGCCGCCCGCCTTGCCCGCGCTGTCTTTTCTTCCTCTGGTTTTACGCGCCACGCTGATGATGCGTACCGTTTGCAACGGCACATCGTCGTGCATGCCCGAAGGGCCGGTCTGCGCGCCTTCAATGGCGTCGACCACCTCCATGCCCTTGATGACCTTGCCGAAGGCGCAATAACCGTAGCCCTGCGTCGTGGGCGCGGAATGGTTCAGCCTGTAGTTGCGTACCGTGTTGATGAAAAACTGCACCGTGGCGCTGTGCGGGTCCATGGTCCGGGCCATGGCGATGGTGCCCCGGTCGTTGTCCAGGCCTGTTGCCGCTTCGTTGGGCACGGGCGCGCTCGTCGCTTTCTTTTCCAGCATGTCGGCGGTCAGGCCGCCGCCCTGGATCATAAAGCCCTTGATAACCCGGTGAAAAATCGTGTCGCTGTAAAAACCCGAATCCACCGTGGCTAGAAAATTGGCCACGGTCTGCGGGGCCAGTTCGGAAAAAAGTTCCAGTTCTATGGTCCCGGCGCTGGTTTCCAGCACCACCAGGGGATTTGCCATGCAGTACTCCTCGCGTGAATGTTTCTGGTCTTACTCTGCCTGGATTTTTTTCTTCCGGCAAGATGTGCCGAGGCGCTTCCATTTCTTCATTTAGATATTTTTTAAAAAATATCTAAATGAAGAAATGCGAGCGTGATACGGCGAAAAGACAGCATTTTTTGAGGCGGCCCCCTGGTGTTTACTTGCAAAAGTAAACACAAAAAATCCGTCAGGATTTTGCGCCGCCGCAGGCGGCGGAGCAAGCCGAAAACGACGTTTTTCGGCGTAGCGATCTTGGCAAAAATAAGTCCCCTTATTTTTAAAATTTGAGACTAGTAGTCTTTTTTCCAGCCTATTCCGACCTGGCTCGAATTGGGCGTGGTCTTGCCCTGCAAACTGACGCGCGGCGCAAGTTCTATCTCCACGCGCACGCCCGTGCTTTCCTGCGTCGCGCCCTGTTCCACGCCTACGTAAATGCTGTCATTGATGTACTTGCCCGCTTCCAGAGACGGGGTCGTGTCCGATGAATCGGCCTGTCTGTTCCGCGCGGCCTGGGCCGCGCCCGGCGCGTCCCCGGCCCCGGACATGCCGGAACCGGTCAGCGAACGCTTGCCCGTCTGTTGGTCTCCCACCCGCAGGACATCAAGACCCAGCGTCTTGCGCATGCCGGCCAGAACGTCCAGACCGCTTCCGCCCGCGCCGGAAAGTTCCCGCAAACCGTTGGCCAGTTGCAGGGCCTCAAAGCGGCTGAGCTGGGACACGCTTTTGCCGAAAAGCACATGGGCCAGCACTTCGTCCCTGGCCAGGGGCGGCCGGCTCCTCAGTTCCAACCCGGGTTTCTGCGCGCTGCCGCTCACGTTGGCCACGGCTGTTATATCCGGCCCTTCGTAGGTCAGTTCCAGATTGATGCCGGGGTTGATGCGTCCGCCTCCGGCAAAGGTTATTTCGCCGCCGGTGAAGGCAAAACTTTTCGAAAGCAGGTCAAAAGCGCCGCGCACCGGCCGCAACGACCCGGACAGGGCGGGCCGGGACAGGGGGCCGACGACGTCCAGCCCGCCCTGCCATTCGCTGTCCAGACCCCGGCCCCGGATGAAAAAGCGGCGGGGCACGTCGATATGCAGCGCGCAGGTCGGTCCTGCCCCGCTTTGCCGCATGTCCTGCCCGGCTTCGCTGATATCAAGGGTACGCACGGAACTGCCGCTCAGAACGGTCAGCAGGTTCAGTTCCCCTTGTTCCACGATGAGGTCCGCTTTAAGGGCGGGCGCGGCCAGGGGGCCGCTGAGCGAAAACAGGCCGGAAAGCGTCAGCGAGAGGTCATCGCGATGCAGGGGCTTAAGATGCCGGACCTGCCCGCGCAGGGCCAGGGCGGGCGCATTCGCCAAGGTCAGGGCGCCTTCCAGGGCCAGGGATCCGCCCGCGCCGTCTTCAGCGGCGGCGACCAGACGCAGAGCTTCGCCCGCGCCGCCGGGATTCGCGTGGGCTTCCAGGGCCATATCGGTCAGCAGCAGACCCAGCACCTTGTCTTCGTAACGCCCCCCGGCCAGATAGGCCGTGCCCGCAAGCCTGGGCGCGCCCGGACTGCCGGAAAGGCCGAGATTGACGGCCAGTTGCCCGGAAAGCGAGCGCCCCGGCAAAGGTACGAAACGCCAGAGGGGGGCCAGGGCGGTGTTCCAGACGAAAGAGGCCGACATCGGCCGCGCGGCGTCCGGCAGGGGCGGGCCGCCGTCCCTGGCCGACAGGGGCAGGGCGAAACGCAGCGTCCCTTCGCTGTCGGGAAGGCCCAGAGAACCGGCGCCGCGCAGCAGCAGGCCGCCCGCCTGTTCCAGACCCGCATCCAGGCGGAGCGAAAGGGGCGGAAAGGCGGCTTTCTTTTTTCCGTCGCCCGTCCGCGCCCGCAGGCGCAAAGAGCCTTTTGGCGCGCCGGAACCAACGGCATAGGCCAGTTCCGCGTCAAGGCTGCCCTCAGGCAGGTCCGCCCCGGCCGCCAGGGCCAGAACGGCGAAAGGCAGAGCCGTCAGCCGGGCGTTCAGACGCGTGAGACCCGGCCGTAAATCCGCATCCCCGATCAGGCTGCCGCCGGGTCTGAGCTCGGCTTTCAGGCCATGCAGCCGCAGCCCCTGCGTGTAATCCAGGCTCAGGGGCGCCAGCAGGCGCGCTCCGATTTTTTTGTCCGGCGCGCTGAAGGACAGTCCGGAGAGCGTCGCGGTCTTTCTTTTCAGATCGTACGAGCCGTTCAGAGCCAAACTGACCGGAACGCCCGGAGCGCCCGGAGCGGAAACGGCCATGGGGGCCGCGGCGGCAAGCCCGTTCTTTTTCGGCCCGGCGGGTTTTGCGGCATTGGCTTTGCCCCTGCTTCGGGGCCGTGTTCCGCTTGCCGCGCTTTTTTCCGCCCCGCTTTCCAGGGCTAAAGAAAATCCGCCCGCAAAGCCGCCTTCCAGCGAGGCTCTGCCGCTGTTCCAGCGCAGGGGACCGGCCTGCCCCTCTCCCGTGCTCAGGTTGAGACGCAGCAGCGGCTCGGTCCACAGCCTCTCCGCCCGCGCCTCAAGCGCGATACGCCGCAGGGCCGGCGTCCCTTCGGGCAGAGCCAGAGACCCCGCCGTCAGGCTCAAGATCGCGCTTTGGCCGCCATCCGCCCGCGCAAGCCGCAGTTCCGCCTCGGCCGGGCCTGCTTGCAAGCTTACCCCGAAAAGGGCCGCCAGGCGCGACAGATCCGCGCTTTGCGCCTTCAGGCCGCCCTCAAGATGCAAAAGCGCGCCCGCCCTGCCCGGCAGAACGGCGCTGCAATCGCCGCTCAGGCCGACTCCGGCCAGTTGCCCCTTGAGCCCGCGCATAAACAGGGAGAGGGGCGCGCCGCCTTGCGGCAGGGCGGCCTTCCAGGCGGCTTCCAGACTGCCGGGACCGGCCGGGCTGTTGTCCACGGAAAGTGCAAGTTCGCCCTCCGCCGCGAATTCCCCGGCGGAGTCAAAACGGCAGGCCGCGCCAAGGCGCACGGCAGGTTCGCGAAATTCTTCTCCCCGGATGTGCAGGTTCGGGCTGAACAGCACGGCCTTCAGGTCCGGCTCGCCGAGGCGGCCCCCGACCGTCAGTCCGGCGTGCAGCGGTCCGGCAAGGTCCGGGTGCAGCGGAGCCAGATCGGCGATTTCAGCCTTGAGTTCCGCATCCACGGCGTGCCGCAGAGGATCCGGCCCGGCGGGGGCATAGGCGGCCCGGCCCGAAAGCACGCAGCTTCCCGCCCGCGCCTCTTCCAGAACCAGAGTCCAGGGTGTATCAACCCCGCCGCTCAGACCGGTCCGGAGCGTAAGATCGGCTCCCAGCAGCCCTTCCAGTTCCGGGGCGGGCCAGGTCAGGTCCGAACCCCGCATCTCGGCCCGCGCGGAGATTACGGGCAGGGGCCCGACAAGGCCGGCTGCCAGATCATAATCCAGCTTTGCCGTTTGCGTCCTTTTTTCAGAACGGCCCGGCTCGCCGTCAGACAAGGAAGACGAGCTTTTTACCAGCGGAGTCACAAGCGAACCGTTGGCCGTGAAGAAACCGCCCTCCCGCCGCAGGCCCGTATCCGCCTTCAGATTCAGTTGCTGCCCGGCATCCGTGATCAGAGTCATATCCGCTCCCGCGCGCAACAGCCCCTTGTCCAGCCCGGCAAAAGCCGTTCCGTTCAAGGTCAGCAGGCCGGGCAGGGGGCCGAGGGCTGGCAGCTCTTCAGGCAGGGGATCGACGACAAGCGCGGACGTCCGGACATGTATCTTTTCCAGGCTGAGCTTTTTCAGGGTCAGGGTCAAGGGCAGGGGCAGCGTCAAATCCGGCAGTTCCGGCGGGCTTGGAGCGACGCCCCCGCCAAGGGCGGCGACAGGCGCGGCCTGCGGCAGGCGGATGAGTTCCGCGTCGGTCAGGCGCGCAAGGTCGATCGTCAGCCTTTTTGCCAAAAGGTCTCCAAGCCCGAGCCTGATTTCCAGTTCCCGCGCTCTGGCCAGAGGCCCGTCCTTGTCTCCGATCGTCAGGCCGCGCAGCAGCGCGCGCTCCGGCAGGGGGCCGGAAAGGCCTTTTAGGTCAAGGCTGTAGCCTTGTTCAGCCAGAGCGCGAACCAGAAGAGAGGCGACATGCGCTTCGCCTTGCGGCGAGCGCAGCCAGAACAGCAGCCCTGCCCCGGCCAGCAGACAGAGGCAGAGCAAAGCGCCCAGGATCACGGCCGCGGCTCGCAGCATTTTTTTTACGGACGTCAAACGCATCAGAAACTTTGCCCTATGCTGATGTAAAATTGCAGGGGCGCGTCATCCGACCTGGGGGTCAGGGGCGCGGCCACGTCAAGGCGCAGGGGCCCTATGGCAGTGTAATAGCGCAGCCCCAGGCCCGCGCCCCAGCGCAGGTTGCTGCCGAAGCCGCGGACCTGATCGTCATAGGCCATGCCGCCGTCCAGAAAAGCCGCAACGCCCCATTCCTGCGTGATCTTCCAGCGGGCTTCCGCGCTGAGCTCCAGCAGAGACGAGCCGCCCAGGGGGTTGTCGTCGCTGTCGCGCGGCCCCAGGGACTGATAGGCGTAGCCGCGCACCGAGCCGCCGCCCCCGCTGTAAAAACGGACGGAAGGGGGCACGTCCGGGGCCGTAGCCCCCCACAAAGAGCCGTACGCCCCGCGCAGGGCCAGCACCAGAGCATCCTGCCCGGCCAGGGGAATAAAGGCCTGGGCCTCGAGCCGGGCCCGCAGGGCGTTGAAATCATTGTTGTAGGTTCCGGTATAGGGCGAGGCGGAAGCCAGAAGGCGCACACCTTTCACGGCGTTCAACAGACTGCCGGTGTTGTCGAAGGCAAGGGCCAGGGGCAGGCCGAGCAGGATATAGTCGCGACGGGGCTCGTGCGGGTCTTTGACGGAACCGCCTTCCGCGCTGACCTGCGCGCTGCCTGTCCAGCGCGGGGAAAACTGCCGCTCAAGGCCGGCGGCGGCGGCCGCCGAACGCAGGTCGTAGGCGTCGGTGTTCTGGTTCAACACGCCCGCCTGGGCGATAAAGGCCTGATCGCGGCGCAAAAAATACGGTAGGCGGTAGCGGGCCGTCAGTTCCTGCATTTCTTGCCAGACAGGCAGAGACAGGCGCAAACTGTCGCCCCTGCCCGTGAGATTGCGGTGTTCCCAACTGCCCTGCACGCCGGGGCCGAAGTCCGAATCGTATTTCACTTCCGCGCTGATTGTGCGCGGCGGCGCGCTTTCCAGGGTGGTCGACAGATCCCGCCGGCCCTGTTCGTCTACCGTGTCCGCCGGGGCAAGGTCAATGGAACGGAACAGCCCGCTCTGACGCAGCCGGTCGCGAAAATCCTCGACTTTTTTCTGGTTCCAGGGCTCTCCCGGCTTCCAGGTGCGCAGGGCTCGCAGATAGCGGTCCGTGACGCCGCTTCGCCCTTTGGCCCGAATATCGCCCATGACCGCATAAAAGCCGGGGTTCACGCGCACTTCCGCCTCAAGGCGGCGCGCGCCGTGATCAACCACGTAGCGTGTGGCGTCCGCCGCGGCGAAAGGGTAGCCTTTGTCCTGAAACATCTTGACCACGCGGTCCACGGCGTCCAGCACCCGGCCGGCCTCGGCCGGCGAATCCGGCGGCAAACCCGCGTCGGCCAAGCTGCGCGGCAGGCCTTCACCCTGAAGCGCCGCGCCGTCCGCGACCGTGACGCTGCTGCGGCCCAGCAGATAGCAGGGGCCGGGCGTGAACAACACATGCACCAAGGCCTTGCGCGACCGGTCCTTGCTTTCGCCGGGAGCGGACGCGCCCCCGCTTTTGTCGCCGGCGGCTTCCGGCAGTTCAATGCGGCCGCTCACCGCGCCCGCGTAGTAGCCGCGCGAATGCAGCATGTTCCGGCCCTCTTCCAGCGAAGCGGCAAGGCGCTGTTCCAGCTTTGTCAGGCTGTCAGGCGGGCTGTCGATCAGCTTTTGCAGCAGGCTGTTTCCCGCGAAATCTTCGGCCAGTTCCGGATCGTCCAGCGAGACGCAGTCAACGGTGTAGGCCAGGCTTTTTTCGCCATCCGAACCGGCCGGGGCGGGCGCGGCCTTTGCCGCCGCTTCCAGTTCCGCCGGAAGATGCGGCCGCGCGATCGGACCGGCCGGGTCTTTTGCCAGCAGGGCCTCCACCCTGGCCGCCTGATCCGCATCGTTTCCGGCAGGGGCGGACTCTTCGGAAGCGGCTCGTCCGGCGCAGCCGGACGCCGCGAGGCAAAGCAGACAAAACAGGGACAAATAAAAGTTTCGGGGCATACGGCACCATAGCGCGATCAGAATCCTTTCGCCAGAGGGAAGCGGGGCTTGCGGATCCGCTTTTTCGCGCGCCGGACGATCCGCAGCCCTTGACTCTCCGCGCCTTCCGGCAATATGGTATCATGTCGCCACCCCATCCATGTCCGCTTCTGGAGGAAAGCCATGCCCGCAAAATCTGACGCTTCCGGCGCATCCGCCCCGCTGATTTCCGCTGATATCCGCAAAGCCCTTGCCGGGCAGTTCTCGGCTATGAGCCGGCCGGTGCGCCTGGTCTGTCTGACCCGCAAGGACGCCGACGACGTATTCAGCGAATTTACCCGCAAGTTGTGCGCGGAACTGGGTTCCATCGGCCCCACGGTCGTGACCCGAATGCGTTCCGTGCCCGAAGACGACACAACCACGCTCTGTCCGGCCATCGAGCTTTCTCTTGCCGATGCGGATGCCGAAACCCCTCCGCCCGTGCGTTTCACCGGCGCGCCCGCCGGCGAGGAAGGCAAGGCCCTGCTGCAATCCATCCTGCTTCTGGGAACAGGCGCGCACGCGCTTTCTCCGGCTTCTCTCGCCCTGCTGAAAGATCTGAAGGAAGCGCGCGAGGTGCGGGTCTTCAGTTCTCCCGGCTGCCCATACTGCCCCGGCCAGGTCATCCAGATCGTGCGCTGCGCGCTGGCCCGGCCGGAGCTGATCCGCGTGGAGTGCGTCAATGTGGACGAATTTCCCGATCTGGCGGCCCGCTACAACGTCAGTTCCGTGCCGCACACGGTGTTCGGCGAAGGCTGCTTCCTGGTCGGCCTGGTGCCCGAAGAAACGGTGGTTCCCACTCTGGTGCATCTGAAAGCCCCGGAAGAAGCCCCGCCCGGAGCGGCGCGCGGCGCGGCCCAAGACGACGGGGGCGTGGTCATTGAAACGGACCTGCTGATTCTGGGCGCCGGGCCCGCCGGTTTGTCGGCGGCTATTTACGCAGCCCGCGCGGGTCTGGACGTGGTGGTTCTGGAAAAGAGCATCTGCGGCGGCCAGGTGGCCCAGACCGCCCTGGTGGAAAATTATCCCGGTTTCGCCCGCATAGCCGGCCTGGAGCTGGTGGAATCGCTGACCGCCCATGCGCGGCAGTATGCCTATGTGCGCGAAGGGGTCGGCGTGCGCGAGATCAAAATCGGCCGCAGGATGGAAGCCCTCACCGCCGACGGCACTTATCGGGCCAGGGCTTTGATCTTCGCCACGGGCGCCAACTGGCTGCCCCTGGGCGCGCCGGGCGAAAACGAGCTCTTCGGCCGGGGCGTGACCCATTGCGCCCACTGCGACGGCCATTTGTACAAAGGCAAAAAGGCCATCGTGGTCGGCGGGGGCAACTCCGCCTTGACCGACGCCCTGCAGTTGAAAAACCTGGGCGTGGACGTGACCATCGTGCACCGCCGCGACGCCTTCCGGGCGGAAAAGGCCCTGGCCGATTCCGTGGCCCGCGAAGGGATACCGGTATACTGGAGCACCGAGGTGGCGGCTGTTCTGGGCAAAGACAAGGTCAGCGGCGTACGCCTGCGCGACAAAAAAACCGGGCAGGAACGGGAAGAAGCCCTGGACGCCGTGTTCATCGCCGTGGGCACGACGCCCAACTCCGAGCAGGCGGCGGAACTGGGCGTGACCCTGAGCGCAGAGAAAAATATCGTGGTGGATGCGCGCATGCGCACCAACATCCCGCGCATTTACGCGGCCGGCGACGTCACCGGCGGGGTGCGGCAGATCGTGACCGCCACCGGTTCCGGGGCGGCGGCGGCCATTGCCGTGGCCGAGGATCTGCAAAAAGGGTAGCGGCTGCTTCCGGCGTGATGCGGCGTCAGGCAGCTTTTTTGCGGCGGTCATGTACACAAGAAGCACACTTCCCGCCGCAAAAAGCGCCGCCTTCCTTGCCTGACGCCAAAATCAGCCGCAACCCTTCCGGAGTTCCATCTTTCCCCGCTCAAGTCTCTGTGCTACAAACCGGGCCATGGCATCCTTCACCTTTGTTCACGCGGCCGACCTGCACCTGGGCGCGCCCTTTCGCGGCCTGGACAGATCGGCCGCCGAAACTTTCGCGCAGGGCGGGAGCGCCGCAAAAACAAGCCCCTCTGGCCGGCTTCTGACCGAAGCCTCTTTTACGGCTCTTGAGCGCCTGGAACAGCTCTGCCTTGCGGAAAAGGCGGATTTTCTCCTGCTGGCCGGCGACATTTACGACGACGAAGACGGCGTGCTGCGCGCCCGTTTCGCCCTGCGCGACATGTTCGCCCGCCTGGGCGAAGCCGGGCTGCGCGTCTTTATCGCCCACGGCAACCACGACCCCTTGCCCTCCGGCCCTTTGCCCCTTGCCTGGCCGGACAACGTCACGGTCTTCGGCCCCGCGCCGCACAGCGAAGCGGTGCGCCGGAACGGAGAAATACTGGCTCTGGTGCACGGCGTCAGCCATACGAATTCCAAAGAAAAAAATAATCTGGCCAAACGCTTCGCCCGAAAAATGCCGGATCTGCTCAGCCCGGACCTGACGGCCGGGGTCTTTCAGATCGGCCTTCTGCATTGCTGCGTGGGAACGGCGGAAGGTCACGCTCCCTATGCTCCCTGTTCCCTGACCGATCTGACCGGCACGGGCCTCGACTACTGGGCCCTGGGGCACGTGCACCAGGGCCGGACCCTTTCCGCCGGGCCTTTGGTGCTGTATCCCGGCAGTGTGCAGGGCCTGCATATCAACGAAAGCGGGCCGCACGGCTGCGTTCTGGTCCGGGTGGAGGACGGAAAATGTGCCGTGCGCAACGTGCCCCTGGCCCCGGTGTGCTGGCGTAAACTGACTCTGGACCTGGACGCGTGTGCGTCTTCGGTCAACCTGGACGCGCTGGAACAAACGATTTTGAGCAGCCTGGACGAGGCGGCCCGCGAAGCCGGCGAAAAAGACCGGCCGGCCGGCCCCTTTTTTCCGCCCGCCGCCCTGTTCTGCCGGGTCGTCCTGGCGGGAAGCACGGATCTTGACCGCGTGCTGCGCCGGCCAGACAGCCTGGAAACCCTGCTGGAACGGCTGCGCGACGCCCTGGCGCGAACCGCGCCGGATGCCGGTCTGCCCAAGGTCTGGCTGAAAGACCTGGTTCTGCGCACTTCCCCGGCCCTTGATTTCGCGGCCCTGGCAAAACGCGAAGACCTGGTCGGCGAAGTGGCGCGCCTGGCGGGCCAGGCCGGGGGCGACCCCGAAACCTTGCGCGCCCTTGCTGAAAGCGCCCTGTCTGACCTGTACGGCCACCGCCGCCTGAAAAAGGCGCTGGATGCGCCCCTGGACGAAGAACTGCGCGAAATCCTCTCCACAGCCCGGTCCCTGTGTTGTTCCCTGCTGGAGAGCGACTGATGCGTATCCGCGATTTTTCCATCGACCGCTTCGGTGTGCTGCACAACCAGTCAGTCTCCGGCCTGCCGCCGGGCATCAGTGTGTTTTTGGGCGACAACGAGGCAGGCAAAAGCACCTGCCTGAATTTTTTTCGGGCCATGCTTTTCGGCTACGCCAGAAACCGCCGCAGCATTGACTACGCGGCCGACAGCAAGACTTTGTCCGGCGGCGCGCTGCTGCTTGAAAGCAAGGATCTGGGGCTTGTGCGGCTGACTCGCCGGCCCGGCCCCCACGGCGGCCCCGCGACCCTGACCGCGCCCGACGGTTCGGCGCGGCCGGGTTCAGACCTGGCCCTGCTGTTGCGGGGCTGCACGGCGGACCTTTATGACAAGGTCTTCGCCTTCAGCCTGGATGAACTGGCGCTGTTCGGCGCCCTGCGCGAAGACGCCGTGCGGGGGGCTTTGCACGGCGCGGCTTTCGGCACGGGTCTGCGTTCGCCGGGCCAGGTGCTCAAAGAGCTGGACGAGTCCATGAAACGCGTTTTCGCGCCGAAAGCCGTTGTGCGTTCGAAAATTCATCAGTTGCTTGACGAGCTGGAATCTTTGCAGGCGAATCTGGAGCAAAAAGGCAACGAGGTCGCCCGCTACGCGGCCTTGCGAACGGAACTTGCCGCCGTGGACCGGGACCTGGAAGCCGGGCGGGCCTTTCGTCGCTCGCTGGAGGCGGAACAGCGCCGCCGGGACCGGCGTCTGGCCTTGCGCCGCCGTGGGCAGGCACTGCGCGAGGCAGAAGGACAGCTTGCCGCCCATCCCGAAACGCCGGGTCTTTTCGCCCCGGACGGGCGCGAGCGCCTGGACCGGCTGGAGGCACGGCTGGAAGACAGGCACATGGCCGCGGCAACGGCAGAAAAGGCCCTGGTCCGCCTGGAAGATGAGCTGGCAAAACAGGCGGAACGGGCCGACGCGGCCCTGCTGGGCGCCGCTCCGGCTCTGGCCGCCCTGCGGGAACGCAAAGAGAGCATCCGGGCGGCGGCCTTGCTGTTGCCGGATCTGGCCCGCGAACAGGCGGCCTGTGACGCGGATCTCGCAACCCAGTGCGCCGCTCTGGGAGAAGGCTGGGACGCGGCCCGCGCCGCCGGTTTTGAACTGTCCCTGGCCCTGCGTGAGGAAGGCGACCGGCTGGGCCGGGACCTGGGCCTTGCCGAACGGGACAGGGACGGAGCGGAAGAGGCCCGACGCCGCGTCGAAAACGAACGCGCGTCCGCCGAAGCCGCCCTGGCGGCCCTGGCCGACGGACAAGACGGCGCGCAGGCTTTGGATGCGGACGAGATCGCGCCCGACGCGGCGGAAAATTTGCAACGCCTGCTGCTGCGGGCGACTGACGCTTACGAAAACACAGGCGGCCTGGCCCTTGCCCTGCGAAACGCCGGCCAGGCCCTGGACCAGGCCCTGGCCGCCGTCCATTCGGACTGGACCCGGCAGGATCTGGAACGCCTCAATCTGACCTTGGCGGAACGGAACGGCTTGGCCGCCCTGGCGAACGCCGCTCTGGCGGCGGCTGAAGACGCTGCCGAAGCCCGCCGCGCGGTCGCCGCTGCCGAGGACGCTTGCGAGGATGCGCGGCGGCGTTTGGCGGCGCTGTCTGTTGAAAGCATCACTTCCGGTTGCGAAGGCGCGGGGGATGACGTGGGCAATCTGGCGGCCAGGGCGGCCATGCTGCGTCGCGCGCAGTATGCGGCCCGCGCCCTGGATGCCGCCCGCCGCAGGCATGAGGCGGTCAACGAGCAGTTGAACGAGGTGGTGACCCTGTCCCGTTCCGTCGACGCCGCGAAAGTGTCGGAAGAAAATCCCGCCGCTTCCGGGCGGCCGGGTCGCGGGCTCTTTTCCCCGCGCGCTCTTACGGCGCTGTCCGCGCTTCTGGCCCTGTTCGCCTGCGGAACGGCCGTTCATGCGGGCCTTCTTTCCGCCTCGTCGCTGCTGCTTTACGCCGGAGCCGGGCAGGCGGTTTTGGGCCTCGTCTTGCTGGGGCTGGCTTTCTTCCGCCCCGAACGGCCGTCCGCCGTAAACCCGGATACGGCCTGGCAGGACATGGAGCAGCGCCTCATTCGTTCCCGCCAGGCCGCCCGCGCGCTGGTTGAAGAGGCGAAAGCCGCTCTGCGCGCCGCCCTGGCCGACGGCGCGGAATTATTTCCCGACAACGACGTCAACCCTTCTCTGCTGCCCGAATTGCTGCCCGAATTGCTGGCCGAAGCGCAAACGCATCTGACGCGGCAGCGGGAGCTGCTTTTGCTGCGCGAACGCGACGTTAGCTATCTGGAGCAGGAACGGACCGCTCTGGCTTTGGCCGAGCAACGCGGGGACAGCGCAAAAATGCGGCTGGCGGCGGCGGTGAAAGCGGAAGAGGCCTCGCTGGCCGCCTGGCGGTCCGCCCTGGCCAAGGCCGGGCTGCCGGACGATGCGGTGCCCGGAGATCTGGGCCTGCTGCTTGGAAAAATCGACAACGCGACGGGCCGCCGCGCGGTCTGGAAAGGCCGGGCCACCGAAGAACGCGATGCGGAAGAGCGCATCAACGCCTGTCGGGCCTTTGCCCTGGGCATATCGCCCCTGGCCGACAGGCTGGCTTCCCTGCCCGAGGCGGGTTCGAACCTGGCCCCGGAGCCCGGCGCCTGGCTGGAAGCGGTGCGGCAGTATCTTGTTGAATGGCGTGAGACCGGACACGCGCGCATCCGCCTGCGCGAATTGCGGTTTGAGCGGGAAACCCGGCTGGCGGAGGCGATGCGGCTTTTGTCGCGAGCGGAAGAAACTCTTGCCGCATCGCGCGAAACCCTGGCGGCCCGGCAACGGGCCTGGCGGGCCTGGTTGGCCGCCCGCCGTCTTTCGCCCGCGCTGTCGCCGGAAACGGCGCGTCTGGCTCTGGATGCGGCGGCCAGGGCCAGAAACGCCCGGGAACAATCCCGGCGGATCACGGCTCGCAAAGCGGACCTGTTGCGCGATCTGGCGGGTTTTGCCCGTGATCTGGCCGACCGGGCAACGGCTCTGGTCGGGTATGCGGAAAAAGGACAGGCGGGCCTGGATGCGGCCTCGGCATTGGCCGCAAACCCTGAAGACGGGTCCGCCGCCCGGCTGGAAGCGGCTCTGATCCTGCTGGACGACCTCGCGGCCAAAGCCGTCGCCGCCACGGAAGCGGAACTGCTTCGGGGCAGCCGGGAAAAGGAACTTCCGCCGGTCCGCGACGTTTTGGCTCAGGCCAAGACCGCCGTCGCCGCCACGGAGGCGGAAATAGCGGAATTGTTGCGTCTGGGGGGCTGCGATTCCGCCGAAGCCTTCCGGCGCGCGCACAGCCTGTGGGCCCGGCGCGAAGAAATCCTGGCGGCGAAGAGCAGCCTGGAAGCGAGCCTGGCCCAGGAAGCGGCGGATCTCGGTCTCGGCCTTGCCGACCTGCTTGCCTCTTTCGGCGCCGAAACTGACGAGGCCCCGGACGCGCAGGCTCAAGACAACGAACAGGCGCTGGTCGACGCCGGGCAGCGGGAACGGACTCTGGCCGAGCGCCGGGGGGGCCTTGCGGCCGCCATGGACGGGCTCACCGGCGAAGCCGGACTGACGGAACTGCTCTGCCGCCGGGAAAGCCTGAAAGAGGAAATCCGCCGCGAAGCGCACGAATGGTCGCGTCTGGCCCTGGCCAAAGAACTGCTGCTGAGCGCCAAGCGCCGTTTTGAATCCGAACGCCAGACCGGCGTGGTGCGCCTTGCCGGAGAACTGTTCGCCGCCTTTACGGACGGGGCTTACAGCGGCATAACCGTGTCTCTGGATGACGAGGCCGTGCGGGCCGTTTCCCGCAAGGGTGAGGTCAAAAATCCGGAAAACGAGCTCAGCCGGGGTACGCGCGAACAGCTGTATCTGGCTCTGCGCCTGGCCTACGCGCAGGACCACGGGGCTCAGGCCGAAACCCTGCCCCTGGTCATGGACGACATTCTGGTCAACTTCGACGCCCGCCGCGCCGGACATACAGCCAGGGCTCTGGCGGATTTCAGCGCGCAGAATCAGATTCTTTTCTTCACCTGCCATCAGGGCACGGCAGACATGCTGGCGAAAGCCGCTCCGCAAGGCGCGCGGTACAGCCTGCGGGGCGGAGTTTTCGAGCGGGAGTAAAGATCGTAGCTTCCGGCGTGCGGTCCTGTTTTACCTTTCGCATCTGTCCGGGCATTTTAGAGCATTTCAAGTATAAAATGCTCCAGCGCGTTGTAACTTTGAAAAATTGCAGCAGCGGGTCTGATAATTGTGGTAAGTCAGCTTGCTGCTATAAGTGAATTACCAGACGTAAACGACACGCTTCTATGTTGTGAGGATAACGGCATGAATGCATATCGCATCATCGACAAGCAGGACTGGGCCCGGCGGGATCTTTTCGATTTTTATCAAAAATTCGACAATCCTTGTCTGAACATTTCCGTCATGGTTGTGGCGGACAATGCGTACCGCTACGCCAAAAAACGGGAGCAGTCCTTTTTTCTGCTGACGCTGTACGCCGTTTTACGCGCCGCTAATGCCGTACCGCAGGTCAGGCAACGGATCGTGGACGGAGTGGTTGTGGAATTCGAGCGCATCGCGGTCATGACGCCCGTCATGACCGAACAGGAAATGTTTCGGGAGATCTGGTGCGAATACGCTCCCACCTTTCCCGAATTTGCGGAGGAAGCGACCCCGAAGGTCGAAACGGCTAAAAAAGGCCCGCCCGCGTCCATAGAAATGCACGGCGAGGACTTTTTATGCGCCAGTTGCCTGCCCTGGCTTCACTTTCAATCCATATCCGCCGCCGAGCATTCTTTCGGACAGAGCATTCCCATTCTCAGCTGGGGCACGATGCGGGACGGCATGGTCCCCATAAGCTGCAAATTCAACCAC
>JAVBRE010000196.1:0-33764 GCA_031548325.1 Desulfovibrionaceae bacterium | reverse complement strand
GCGCTGTTTTTTTAAGCCTGAATGCCGGACAAAAGCCGACGCAACCGAAGAGCGACAAGATTATTTGTCGCAGCGCGCCGCCAGCGCCTCTCCAAGAGCCTTGCCGGCCGCGAAACACTTTTCCAGGGCGTCGTGCTTGGGCACGAATTTGCACTTGACCGGATCCACGGGCATTTCCATGCCCATGTCCGCCAGGATGTCATGAATATGCTGCGCTCCTTCGCCGGACCAGCCGAAAGATCCGAAGCCCGCGCCCATCTTGTTTTGGGGCCTGAGGCCCGCCATATAGCGCAGCACGGCCGAGACGCCCGGCAACAGACCGTTGTTGTGCGTCGGCGAGCCCACGACAACTGCTCCGCAATCGGCAAGCGCCGTCATGACCCGGCTGTGGTGATTTTCCTTGACCGACAGAATTTCAAAAGGAACCCCGGCGGCAAAAAGCCCTTCGCCGATGGCCGTCGCCATCTTCTGCGTACTGCGCCACATGCTGTCGTACACGATGAGCGCCTGTTTTTTCCAGGGGGATTGCGCATAGCGACGGTATGTCTCAAGGGCGAAACGGGAATCTTCCTTGCCCCGGAAGATAAGGCCGTGGTCAGGGGCCACCATATCGATTTCCAGCTTCAGTTCGGCCACCTGGTCCAGAACTTTCAGCACCTGCGGCGCATAGGGCTGCACGATGTTGTGGTAGTATTCCTTCATCGCGTGCTCAAACTCGCCTCGGTCCATCTCGTCGGCAAAGCGCCTGCAACCGGCGATGTTCTGGCCGAAGGCGTCGTTGCAGATGAGCAGTTTGTCTTCCGCCAGATAGGAAAACATGCTGTCCGGCCAGTGCAGCATGCGCGCTTCCAGAAAATGCACGGTGCGCTTGCCCAGGTTCAGAGTGTCGCCGGTCTTTTTGACTTCCACGGGCCAGCCGCTGATGTCGAAATGCGCTTCCATGGTTTTGAGGCCCAGGGGCGAGCAGAAGATTTTTTCCGGGCGACAGGCTTCCACCAGGCGGGGCAGAGCGCCGGAATGATCCAGTTCCACATGGTTGACCACGATATAATCGACCTTGTCGGGCTGGATCACCTGGCTCATGCGGCAGAGCATGGTCCCGGCGAACTCCGCTTTGACGGTGTCAAAGAGCGTGTTCTTTTCGTCTTTCACCAGGTAGGCGTTGTACGTGGTGCCCAGAGGGGATCGCGAATAGCCGTGAAAGTCGCGGCTGCCGAAGTCAACGGCCCCGACCCAGTAAATGTCGTCTTTGATGGCAAAAGCTTGCATGGGTTTTTCCTTTATATCCCGAGCCGGACCGGCGCGGCGCGCCGGTCCGGACCGGATGCTGTTCACATGTGCCCTCAGGCCGGTTCGAAGTCGGCCTTGCTCGCGCCGCAAACCGGACAGACCCAGTCGCTGGGAATTTTTTCAAAGGGAGTGCCGGGGGCAATGCCGCTGTCGGGATCGCCCTCGGCAGGGTCATATTCATAACCACAGACAGTGCATACGTACTTTTTCATATCGTTCTCCGGGGATGGTGGTTACATCTCGGCCTTCCAGTGGCCGTGCAGGTTGCAGTACTCTCGTGCTATCACATGCGTGGCGACAACGCAAAATTCCGCTTCAGGGGCGTCGCCGGCCTTGAGAAACTTATGGTAGGCAATGCCGTCGGCGATCAGCTCTATCCACTGAATCCAGTGTTTTTCTTCCATAGGGTGGGGGGCGGCGCCGACCTTGACCTTATAGCCGGTCGCGGTCTTTTCGATGACGGGCACGTGTTTTTCCTTGGCGCCGTCAGAAGTGCCTTCCGCCATCAGTTTCATGGGCCCTCCGCAACAGTCGGGCGTGGCGGCTCCGGCGAACAGGACTTCAAGCAGATTGCCGCATTTTTCGCATTTGTACACTTCAAACTGTTTAGCCATGACAGCCTCCTTGACGGTTTTTTCCGGCGGCGTACTCAAGGCGACCGCCGGCAGACAGATATTCGCCTCGACTAACAGGAATACTTCCTGATTTATTTTCTGGCAAGACAATTACTCAATATCATATTGGGCGTATTTGTCGACTGACGGCAAAATCATCGAAAGCAGGCAAAAACGTCGGGCTATTGAAGGGGCAGAAGGGCGGGGTTTTCTTCTCCCATGGCCACGTGCAGCATGGAAAGCGCGATGAGATAGTCGGACTGGGCGCCGGTCAGGGCGGCTTCGGCAATGCTCAATTTCGACTGGGCGTCCAGCACGTCGATAAAGATGCCCACCTGGGCCTGATAGCGGGCGTCCGCCATGCGGTAGGCTTCTTTGGCCTGTTCCAGCCCCTTTTGCGCGACCTTGATGCGTTTGGCCGCCTCGGAGATCTTCAACAAGCGCGAAGAAATGTCATAGGCTATTTCCTGACGCAAATTGCTTTCTTCGGCTTTCATGCGGTTTTCCGTCTGCTTGGACTGCTGCACCGAATGATAGGTCGTGCCCCAGGAAAAGGCCGTCCATTCGCCGGTGACTCCGACGGACCACTGGCTGAAGTCCTGCGGCATGTTGGAACTGCCCGATACCGCCGGACTGTCGCCCTGGCTGTTCCAACCCCCCTCGGCCGTGACCCGGGGGTAGAGATCGCTTTTGACTATGTTGGTGTTCTTCCCGGCAATGGCTACGGATTTTTCGGCCATGCGCAGATCGGGGCGCTTGCCGTAGGCGGCGGCCAAACACTGTTCAAGCCCGCGAATGAAGGGGATGTATGCCAGATCGCCCGTATACTCCACCTGTTTGTCCACGGGCAGCACCAGCAGGGTGTTCAGCCGCGCAACCTGGGTTTCATAGTTGTTGGTGGCCTGAAGAAGCACGTTTTCGGCGGTTGCCACGTCAACTTCCGCCTGCAGCACGTCCAGGCGGGGCCGCAGGCCCACGTCGTAAAAAGCCTTGGTCACCTTCATCTGGGAGCGCAGCCGCTCCAGCGAATCTTTGGCGCTACGGACGTTTTCTCTGGCTTGCAGCAGCAGCAGAAAATTTTCCTGCACGGTGCCGATAAGCGCAAGACGCGCACGGTCCAGGTTGGCTTCGGCGTTTTCCTTTTCCAGCACGGAACGCTGGTAGGCATTCAAGGTGGCGAAACCGGAAAAAACATTCTGGCGCAGCCAGACGGTCCAGGAAAAAAGATCCTTGTCCCGCTCGGTGGCGGACCCCGGCGCGTACTTTTTCTGGCGCTTTTGATAGCCGTATGTGGTGCCGAGCGCCGGGCCGAAGGCTCCCCGGGCGGCCTTGATGCCCTCTGCGGCGCCCCGGGTGTCGGCCTTGGCGGCCTCAACGGTGAAGTTCTCGCTCAAAGCGCGAGCCACGGCCGCGCCCAGGTCATAACTTTGCGCCGCAACCGCCGCGGGGGCAGCGGCCGCAAAAACGGCCGGAGACAGCGCCAAAAGCAGCATGCCCGCAACAGCCGCCCATCTGAAGCTTTTCAACATTATTCCTTGCTCCTTGCCGTAAAACCGCTACGGTAATAACAAGACTGTCCTTGGCTTGTCCACTGCGGACTGGAGCGCCTTTTTCCGCGGGCAATATATTTTTTGCTGGCAATGGAGCCGCATTCGCGCTCTCCGGCTTTGTGTCCGCGTATTCAGTAGGACAATCACCCCAAGGGGAGACCAAAGGCATATGGATAATTTCAGCATTGTCGAGATCGTATCAAAAGCGACCCTGGTCGCCCAACTGGTTCTGCTCATTCTTGTGCTCATGTCGATAGGCAGCTGGAGCCTGATCATCTATAAATTTTTTGCCCTCTCCTCCGCCCGGCGCAAAGCCCTGGCCGGCATCGTCCGCTTCACCGACGCCCGCGACCTGCGCGAAGCAGTGCAGTCGCTGGGGGGCGACATAAGCTCGCCCCTCTACCATGTGACCCAGCAGGGCGTGGCGGAATTCAACCGGCTGAAAGAAGCCGGCAACACTTCCGACGTGGTGGCCGACAATGTGCGCCGGGCGCTCCGGCAGGGGGTCAGCGAGGCCATGTCCCGGCTGGTCTCGTCCCTGTCGCTGCTGGCGACCACCGCCAACACCGCCCCTTTTATCGGGCTTTTCGGCACGGTCTGGGGCATCATGCACTCTTTTCATGAAATCAGCCTGAAAAAAACCGCCGCCATCGCCACCGTCGCGCCGGGCATCTCCGAAGCGCTCATCGCCACCGCCCTCGGCCTGTTCGTGGCCATACCCGCGACCATGGGCTACAACATGTTTCTCAGCCGCATCAATTACATTGAAGCCGAACTGGTCAACTTTGCCGGGGTCTTTCTGAACAGGGTGCAGCGCGAACTCAACGCCGTCAAAAAGGCCGACGCGGCTGCGCCTTCGTACGGCGTGAGGTAGGCCATGAGCATGTCGGTCGGCAACAAAGGCTTTGTCTCTGAAATCAACGTCACGCCCTTTGTGGACGTGATGCTGGTGCTGCTCATCATTTTCATGGTCACGGCGCCCCTGATGACCGAAGGGTTGGATGTGGACCTGCCCAAAACCAAAACAGCCGTCACCCTGCCCACGGACAAAGACCACATCATTTTGTCCATCCGCAAGGACGGCTCGGTATATTTGGATACTTACCAGGTCAAGGACATCGCCGACCTGGAAATACAGCTGACCGCCGTCGCCAAGGAACAGAAACGCCAGGTCTTTCTGCAGGCGGACAAAGACGTGAACTACGGCCGCGTGGTCGACGTCATCGGACGCATCCGGGCCGCGGGCATTGAAAAGCTGGGTATGGTGGCGGAACAGGGTGAGGCGGAAACAGGCCGGGATACTTCCGGACCGGCGTCCGGAAACCCCTCGGGCGGGCCTCGAAGATAAGGTTGCTTGGTATCTGTCCATGGGTCAATCCCGGGTAATCAGCTTTCTCCTTTCCCTGTGCCTGCACACGGGCGTCTTCGCGGCCATCCTGTTCTGGCCCGAGCCTTACCGGCCGCCGGTCGATCTCAACGCGCCCCTGATCGACCTGGACCTCACCACCATCGGCCGTCCCGGCGGTCCGCCCGTGCAGCCCGCCAAGCCCAAAACGCCCGAGCCCCCCAAAGCCGCGCCTGAAGCCCCCAAGCCCGTGCCGGACAAAACCACGACGCCCCCGCCGGACACGAAAAAACCCGAGCCCGCGCCGATGAAGCCGGCGCCGGTCACGCCGCCGCCGGACGTCAAAACCATCACTGACACGCCCAAGAAACCGGAGCCGCCCGTCAACGCCACCAAAACGGCCGCGCCTGAAAAGCCAAAAGAAAAGCCCGAGGATGTGCTGAAAAAAGCTCTCGGCGATCTGGGCAAAACTGCGACCAGACCCTCGGGCGGCGGCAGGCCCGACCCCAAAGCCCTGGACAGGGCGCTGGGCGAATTCAAAAAGTCCGGCGCGGGCGACACGGTCGGTGACGGACCGGGCGGCGACGGCGGCGACGGCGTCGGCGTTCTCGGTTCCTATCAGCAGTCGCTGGCCAGCCGCATCAAGCCGCATTGGGAATACGCCGGCCGCGCCGACCGCAAAAATCCCACGGCCGTCGCCACCATTTCCATCGCCAAGGACGGCGCCATCATCGACGCCGCTATCGCCCAGTCCTCCGGCGACACGGCCTTTGACGGATCAGTGCTCAAGGCCGTAAGAGACACTGTCAGGGTTGAGCCGCCCCCGACCCCGGCCCTCATGAAGGTCAACATCACCTTCGCGTACGAGGCCCTGGCCGCCGGGCGCTGAAAATTTTCAAAGGGGCGCCGCCTCTTTGAATCCCCGCAAGAGGCCTGAGGCCCCTGCCGGGGGAGATCGAGGGGGCAGAGCCCTCTCGAAAAAATACTTCATGGAGCACCACATGTTTCGGACCTGGACCAGAATATGCTTTTTTGCGGCGCTCATCTGCCTGATGACGCCGTCCTTCGCCTTTGCCGCCGACGCGGCCCCCGTGCTGATCACCAACCCGGCCTTGCGGGTGCGCATCGCCATGGCTTCGCCCATCGGTTCCGCGGGGCCCTCGGCCAAGGTTCACCAGTTCATTGAAGAAGATCTGGGCTTTCTGCCCTTTGTAACCATGATCGACCCGCGCACCGTGCCCGGCGGGGTCAGCCAAAGCGTGGCCAGCGGCGATTCCCTTGACCTCAAGCGCTTTCAACTGGCCGGGGCGCACATGCTGATAACCGCCGCCTGGTTTGCCGACGCCGCCAAACCCAGGGTGGAACTGCGCGTCTTTGACGTGACCACCGGCAAATTTGTATTCGGCAACAACTACAGCGGAGCCGACGACGCGACGGCCGGCGACGTGGCGGACAAATTCTGTTCCGACCTGATGAAGGCCATCACGGGCAGGGGAGAATTTTTTCGGTCCACCATCGCTTTTATCAAAAGCGACGGCCCGAAGAAAAAAGATGTCTGGGCGGTCAGACCCACGGGCAGAAACTTGCGCCGCCTGACCAATCTGCCCGGCGACGCTCTGTCTCCTTCCTGGTCGCCGGACGGCCGTTTTGTGGTCTTCAGCCATGTGGACATGCGTTCGCACGCTCTCGGCGTCTGGGACAGCGCCACCCACGCCGTGCAACGCATCCGCTTTCCCGGCAACACGGTTATCGGACCCTGTTTCATGCCGGACAACAAGGTGGCGGTCAGCCTGTCCACGGGCAAAAACCCCAGCATCTTTCTGTTGAATCATCAGTTCCAGCGCGAACGCGCCCTGGTGGACAGCTCAAGCATCGACGTTTCACCTTCGGTGGACGCCACGGGCGCCAAGCTGGCTTTTGTCTCCAGCCGCATGGGGAACCCGCATATTTTTTTGAAAGACCTGAAAAGCGGCGTGATCACCCGCATCACCTACGACGGCAAATACAACACTGAACCGTCCATCAGCCCGGACGGCACACTGATCGCATTTTCGCGCATGTTGGGCGGCGGGCACAAAATTTTTGTCCACGACCTGCTCAGAAACACCGAAACCCAACTGACCTTCGGCCCGGGCAGCGACGAACAACCCGCCTTCGCGCCCGACAGCTATTTCATCGCCTTCACCTCCAGCCGCGGCGGGCCGAAACAACTGTACCTGACCACCCGCAACGGAGGCGAGCCCAAACGCATCCCCACGGGCAACGGCGACGCCTCGTTCGCGGACTGGGGGCTTTTCCCCAGGTGAACGCGATGCGGTTTATGTACTGTTTTTCGCAAAAAACACTTGCTACTGCGGGCTACTCTTGACAAAACTGGACTTGGGTATACCATTCGTCCGTCTTTTTCAAAGGGCTTCGTCATATCCCCTCGAAAAGGCAGGAAGTTTTTTAACCCTATCACACAATGGCAAGTTGTTGAGGAGTGATGAGTATGAAGACCATGATGCGCTTTGGCCTGCTGGCCGCCCTGGCCTGCCTGATGCTGCTGGCCGCCGGCTGCCCTGCCAAACGGCTGGACGCCGACGCCGTGCCCGCCGGCGACGGGAGCACTGACAGCTCCCTGCCCATGCTGAGCGGAGAAGCCCTGCGTGCCGCCGACGAACTGACCAATGCCAAGATTTACTTCGAATTCGACAAGTTCGACATCAAGCCCGAATCCAAGCAGGTGCTGGCTCGCAAAGCCGAATTGTTGAAGAAGTTCCCCCAGGTCAGGGTAAGCATTCAAGGGCACTGCGACGAACGCGGCACCGAAGAATACAACCTTGCTCTGGGCGAACGCCGCGCCCGCGCCGCTTATGAATTTTTGACCCTCAGCGGCGTGGCCCCCACCCAGATGGAAGTGATCAGCTACGGCAAGCTGCGCCCGGCCGTTACCGGCCATGACGAATCCGCCTGGGCGAAAAACCGCCGCGACGAATTCATCGTGCTGAATCCCCGCGGCCAGTACTAACCCTCAAAGATTTCACTACAAACCGGACGGCCCGCATTGCGGAGCCGTCCGGTTTTGCAATATCCCGCCTGTTGTTCCGATAGGGCAGTTTCGCTTTTTCCTGTATGTATAATTTCAACGTAAGGAAGCAGGGATCGGGGGGGCCTTCGTCCCCCCGCAAAAACCGAAGCAATCAGCGGGGCTGCGCCCTGCGCCAGTTGGAGTCCGGGTCAAAACGCTTGATCTTCTGCGCTTTCGCGGCCGTGTCTCGACCCAGGTTTCGCTCGTACACCACGCCGTCCTGGTTGACCATGAATGTCATGACCCCGGAAACCCCGTAGCGGTCGGGATAGGCCAGCAACGCGAAACCGTGCGCCATTTTTCCGTCTTTCGCATAGTCCAGCTTGCCGCCCGGCGCATTTTTGCCCTGGCCGGACAGAATGCGATACCGATAGCCGAAATAGGGCTCGCCCCCGCCCTGTTTGGGCGCGGCATAGCCCCTGATTTCCGCTGCCGCCACCAACGGTCCCAAGGGACTCTGTCCGTCGTCCGGGCCGTTTTCCCAGTACAGGCCGTCGCGCTTGCCGGGCGTGCTGGCGATAAAGGCCGCATAATGGGGCAAGACCGACTTTTCGGGGTTAAGGCGCCAGTATTCCCGCTGGGCGTCCACAAAGGCCAGGCTGGCCTGAATGGTCGACAACTCGTTAAGCCCTACTCGCCGGTCCAGCAAAGCCCCGGCCCCGGCCCGGCTGTCAAAGCGCCAGCGGCCGCTCTTGGGGTCCCGCGCAAGGGGCGCAGGAAAGGGCCAGCCGTGAGGACCCACTTCCAGAACCAGGCGGTCCTTTCTGCCGGATTCAGATGCCAGTGTATTCTTTTTTTCATACGCGGCCGTGAACGCCGCGCGGTCCGCCGCATCGGCCACGGGGTCTCCCGATTCCACAACCGTCTTGCCGGCAGGTCCCAGAATGGCGTGCAGCGCGGCCACGTCATTCGCGGCCGTGGCCGCCGCCAGATCGGCCGCGGCGGCCTGCGGCGTGTCATACAGTTTTGCGCCTGAAGCCGCCGACGCTTCCCCGCGCGACACAAGCAAAAGGACACACAGAAGGAGAAAGGCCGGTCCCGTATAGCGTATTGTTCTGTTCATGCTCGTCTCCTTTGTCAACGCCGGAATCCGCCGTGGAACCCGCCGCCGTGAAAACCGCCGCCGTGGAAGTTGCCGAAACCGCCGCCCGGATGCGAACGCATGATCTGGCGGCTTTGCGAACCGCGTTGAAACTCATGCTGTCCATCCTGGCCGCCCGCGCCGTGAAAGAGGCTGGACCTGGCGCCGGAACGCCCCTGAAAGTCGTGGCTCAAAGCGCCGGACTGGCGTTCGCCGCCGCCGAAGCGTCCCGGGCCTGCGTTTCCGCCGAAGCGCGTGCCCTGGCCGCCCATATGGCCGGGCAAGCCCGCGCTGCCCGCTCCGCCGGGCGTGATGCCCGTGCGGCCGCGAAAAGCGTCCCGCGCGTTGACGCGCGCCTGGGAGGGCGATATGCCGCTCTGTCCCGCATGCGGCTGAAAGCGCTGGGCCACAGCGGGGTTGTCATAGGGCACGTTGCCGCGATGCTGCGGGTTGTGGCTCCAGACGTCGCCGCCGGGACGCATGCCGGAGTCGGGATGCGGGCCGGGGCCGGGATGGGGACCGGGACCGGGGCCGGGATGGGGACCGGGGCCGGGATGAGGTCCGGGAGGCGGGGGAGGCGGTCCGCCGGTAAAGTGCGTGTAGTTGTTCACGTTGATGTCCACGTCGCCGTGATGCCAGTCGGGGTAGCCCCACATGGAATAGCCCACGGCCACGCCCACTCCGAAAGACAGGGCCGCGACCCCGGCCACATAGCCCGGCGGATACCAGGCGTAAGGCGGATACGCCGGATAGGGCCAGGGACCGTAAACCACCGTGGGGTTGTAACTGGGCACATACACCACGTCGGGCTGAGGCGATTCAATGACAATGACCTTGGACGCCGAAGAGCTTTCCGTCTTCACTACCTGCTGCTTGTTGGACTTCAAATTGCCCTGGGCCACGGCTTTCGCGCGCAGATGCTGGGTCGCGTCCATCAGGTCCTGGGGCTGGGCCAGAAAGGCGTTGCCCAGCTGTTCAGTCCAGTCCAGTTTTTCGTTCATCATTTGCAGTACCTGGGGGAATTTCACCAGCGACTTGACGCTGGGGTCCCAGGACTCTTTTTTCAAAGCCTCATCCAGCTTGTCCCCCGTGAGTTTGGGGTTGGCCTTCTGCCAACGCGCGGCGTCCACCACTTCCAGGGGGTAGGTGGAAGCCATCATCACCTGGGCCAGAAGAGAATCGGGGTACAGCGCCACGGGCGCGGCCAGTTGCTCCAGACGGGCCTGGTCGAGCTTGGGCGCCGGCGGGGTCTGAGACGCATCGGCCGCGCCTTGCGCCGCCAATGCCGAAGCCGGCGAAAAAACCAGCATGGCGGCCAGGGCCGCCGCCGTAACTTGCCGAAATATTTGTCGCATGGTCTGCTCCTTTGCCTTTCGCCCGAGGGTACGGATCTCAAGACATAATACTTCCCAGACAGTATAGGATAGGCCAAAGCGAAAACAAGTCAACCGGGATATTTTTATATGGCGGCGCAATTTGCATTTTCCGGTGACGGCTCAGTTTGCCGTCAGGCGCGAACCGTTTCGCAGGAGAGCGAAACGAGACGGGGGAGCGTAGCGACCCCGCCCGCAGGGCAAGACACAGGATGTGCCGAGTCAAGGCGCGTTTTTTGCTGCGGGAGTATACTCTTATGTTATTCGACCAAAGCAAAAAAGGATGCCTGACAACGCATGACGGCAGACTGAGCCGTCACCGTTACGCTTCTTCGGCGTGGCTCTTGGATACGCGGCCCCGGACGCAGGCGGCCAGGCGGTCGAAGTAGAGGTAGATCACGGGCGTGGTGAACAGCGTCAGCACCTGGCTGACCATCAGGCCGCCGACCATGGTGATGCCGAGCGGGTTGCGCAGTTCCGAACCCATGCCTCCGCCCAGCATCAGAGGCAGAGCGCCGAAAAGGGCGGCCATGGTGGTCATGATGATGGGCCTGAAGCGCAGCAGACAGGCCTGGTGAATGGCCTCCTGCGGGCTTTTGCCCTCGTTGCGTTCGGCGTCCAGGGCGAAGTCGATCATCATGATGGCGTTCTTTTTGACGATGCCGATGAGCAGAATAAGGCCGATGATGGACACCACGTCCAGCGGCATGTCGCAAAGCAGAAGAGCCAGCAGCGCGCCCACCCCGGCCGAGGGCAGGGTGGAAAGGATGGTGATGGGGTGGATGTAGCTTTCATACAGCACCCCCAGCACGATATACACCGCCACGACGGCGGCCAGAATCAGCCACAGTTCGTTGGCCAGCGAGGCTTCAAAGGCCCGCGCCGCGCCCTGGAAACTGATCTGCACCGAGGCGGGCAGGCCAATTTTCCGCGCGGCCTGGCGGATGGATTCAACAGCCGCGCCCAGGGACGCGCCGTGGCTGACGTTGAAGGACACCGTCACCGCCGGAAACTGTCCCTGGCGGTTGATGGCCAGCAGGGCGGGCCGCTCGGAAACTTTGGCAATGCTGCCCAGGGGAATCTGCCTGCCTCCGGACCCCGGCACGTAAATGCCGTCAAGGGCCCCCAGGCCGTAGCTGAAGTCCGCCCCCACCTCCAGAACCACGCGGTACTGGTTGGATTGGGTGAAGATGGTGGAAATCTGGCGCTGGCCAAAAGCGTTGTACAGGGCGTTGTCCACGTCCGCGATAGCCACCCCCATGCGGGACGCGCTGTCGCGGTCCACCTCGATGAAAGCCTGGCGGCCCTTGTTCTGCAAGTCCCCGGCCGCGCCGTTGATCAAGGGGTCGCCGCCCAGCCGGGCCAGCAGTTTGGGCGCCCACTCGTCCAGATCGCCCTGACTCACCGCCTCAAGGGTGAACTGATACTGCGAACGGCTGACCCGGTCTTCAATGGTCAGGTCCTGCACTGCTTGCAGATACAGGGTAATGCCGGTGACGGCGGCCAGTTTTTCGCGCAGGCGGGCTATGATGGCCGGGGCTTTGGCGCTCCGTTCTTCGAGAGGTTTCAGGTTGATCAGCATGCGGCCGCTGTTCAGGGTCGTGTTCACCCCGTCCACGCCGATGAAGGACGAAAGCCCGGCCACGTCCGGATCTTGCAGCACCATGGCGGCCAGCTCTCGCTGGCGCTCGGCCATGGCTTCAAAAGAAATGCTCTGCGAAGCTTCGCTGATGCCCTGGATGACGCCCGTGTCCTGCACGGGAATGAACCCCTTCGGCACGATGAGATACAGCGCGGCGGACAGGGCCAGGGTGGCGACGGTGATGGCCAGGGTCAGCCCCTGGTGGCGAAAGACCACGACAAGCGCCTTGTCATAGCGAGCGATCACCGCGTCAAAAAAAGCGGTCAGGGCCTTTTCCAGCCTGCCCGGCCGCTCGTCGGCCTTGTGGCGCAAAATGTAGGCGCACATCATCGGCGTCAGGGTAAGAGAGATGACGGCCGAGAGCAGAATGGAAACGGCCAGCGTCACGGCGAATTCACGGAACAGCCGCCCCACCACGTCTTCCATGAACAGCAAAGGAATGAGCACGGCCACCAGGGAAAAGGTCAAAGAGATAATGGTGAAGCCGATCTGTCCCGCCCCGTGCAGGGCGGCTTCCAGGGGACTCTGGCCCATCTCTCGGTAACGGCTGATGTTTTCGATGACCACGATGGCGTCGTCCACCACAAAACCCGTGGCGATGGCCAGAGCCATGAGGGTCAGGTTGTTCAGCGAAAAGCCCGCCATATACATGACCCCGAAGGTGCCTACCAGCGACAGGGGCACGGCCACGGTGGGAATGAAGGTAGCCGGCAGGTTGTGCAAAAAAAGAAAGGTCACAAAAGCCACCAGCAGCACGGCCAGAACCAGTTCCACTTCAACGTCGTGCACGGACGCGCGGATGGTGGACGTTCTGTCGGTCAGGATGCTGACGGAAACCGCGCCGGGCAGGGACGCGCGCAACTGGGGCAGCAGTTCCTTGACCCGGTCGGCCACGGCGATGACGTTGGCCCCCGGCTGGCGCTGGATGTTGACGATAATGGCCTGTTCCTGACCGGCCCAGGCCCGCAGGCGCACGTTTTCCGCGCCGTCCACGGCTTCGGCCACGTCCCGCAGGCGCACGGCGGAGCCGTTTTTGTACCCCAGAATGAGATCCAGATAGTCGTCCGCGTGGCGCAACTGGTCGTTGGCGTCGATGGTGGACGCGCGCAGAGGGCCGTCAAAACTGCCTTTGGGCAGGTTCACGTTGGCGTCGGCGATGGCGGTGCGGGCGTCTTCCAGACTGAAGCCATAGGCGGCCAGGGCTTTGGGGTTGACCCGCACCCGCACGGCCGGGCGCTGCCCGCCGGACAGGCTGACCAGACCCACCCCGGAAATCTGCGAAATTTTCTGGGCCAGGCGCGTATCCACAAAATCCGCCACCGTCGGCATGGGCAGGGCGGGGCTGGTGACAGCCAGGGTCAGAATGGGCGGGTCGGCCGGGTTGACCTTGCTGTAGACCGGCGAGGTAGGCAAATCGGAAGGCAGCAAATTGTTCGCCGCGTTGATGGCGGCCTGCACTTCCTGTTCCGCCACGTCCAGAGACATGGTCAGGGAAAACTGCAAGGTGATGACCGAAGCCCCGCTGGAACTGATGGAAGTCATCTGGGTCAGGCCCGGCATCTGGCCGAACTGGCGCTCAAGGGGCGCGGTGACGCTTGAAGCCATGACTTCCGGGCTGCCGCCGGGGTACAGGGTCAGCACCTGCATGGTGGGGTAGTCTATTTCCGGCAGGGCCGAGATGGGCAGAAAGCGAAAGGCCACGGCCCCGGAAAGAAACAGCGCCGCCATGATCAGTGAAGTGGCGATGGGCCGGAGTATGAACAGGCGTGACGGGTTCACGGGTTACCTGTCAGCGGGGAGCCGCGCCGGGGGTACTTGCACCCGCGGGACGGGACGTGGCATTGCCCGCCCCGGGGGAACTCGTTCCCGCACCGGCCGCGCCGGAAGCGCCTTTCCCCGCAGGAAGCAATGTAGAGTTGCCCGTGCCGGCAGGGGTCGCCCAGGGGCCGCTCGCGCCGGGAAGCCGCCCGGCCGGGGTTACGACCACGGGCGCGCCGTCGCGCAAACGGTCCAGACCGTCAATGACCAGCATTTCACCCGGTTGCAGACCTTCGAGGACGACGGTGTACTCGTCGCCCGCCTCGCTGGTGCGCACCGGCCGCAGCCGCGCCGCGCCGTCCTTGACCGCGTAGACGTAAGAACCTTGGTTGCCGCGCTGCACGGCCGGGGTGGGGGCGAGAACCGCGTCCTTCACCGTGTCGGCCAGGATGCGGGCGTTGACGAACTGGTTGGGAAAAAGCGAATCGTCCTCGTTGGCGAATTGCGCCTTCAGCTTGATGGTGCCCGTGCCGGTATCGATCAGGTTGTCGATGGTCACGAGCTCGCCCGTAGCCAGAAGCCGCGTGCGGGTCCTGTCCCAGGCTTCGACGGCCGGGACCTTGCCCGCCTTGACGGCCGTGAGCACGCGGGGCAATTGCGCCTCGGTGACCGTGAACAGCACGGTGATGGGCCTGACCTGGGTGATGACCACAAGACCCGTGCTGTCGGACGCGCGCACCATGTTGCCTTCGTCCACCTGTTTCAGACCCAGGCGGCCGGAAATGGGCGCGGTGATGTGACAGTAAGTCAGATTCAGGCGCACGGCTTCGATTTGGGCCTGATCCACTTTGACGGCCCCCTCGTACTGGCGCACCAGCGATTCCTGGGCGTCCACCTGCTGGGGCGAAGCGGAATCCTGCGGCAACAGCACCTTGTAGCGGGCCAGATCTTGTTTCGCAGTGCGCAGCAGGGCCTGGTCGCGCAGCAACTGGCCCTCGTACTGGGCAAGCTGGGCCTGATAGGGACGGGGGTCGATCTCGACCAGCAGATCTCCGGCCTTGACGTCCTGGCCTTCGCGAAAAGCCAGACGCATCAGTTGGCCGTCCACCCGGCTGCGCACGGTAACCGTGTTGGTGGCCGTGACCGTGCCCAGTCCATAAAAATAGACGGGAAAGTCGCCCCGCACCACAGCTTGCGCGCGCACGGGCGTGGGCGGGACAGCCATGCGGCCCGCGCCGTTGGCAGACCCCCCCGCGGTCCCGGCCGTGGCGTTTTTGCCCCCTTCCGGCTTGCCGCCCATGGCCCGGGCGGAAGAAACGCCCAAAACCAGGCCAAGGCCCAGAACAGCAGCCGGAATAGCGCAAAAAAACAGACGCCGCAACTTCATATCAAATCCTCTCACCCCCTGTCGCGGGGTCGAGGGGTCTCAGACCCCTCGCGGGGTTTCAAAGGGGCAGCGCCCCTTTGCCGCCTTTACAACTCTCCCGCCCGCAAAAAAGCTTCGCGCGCCTCGTCTCTACGGCCGGCTGTTTCCAGAGACCGGGCCAGCACCAGCCAGCCGGCTTTCAGGCCGGGGCGCAGGGCCACGCTTTGCCGGGCCAGGGTTTCGGCCACGGCCACGTCCTCGCCGCCGTCCAGGTACAGCCCGGCCAGCATCTGCAGGGCCACGGCGTTTTGCGGGTCAAGACTGAGCGCTTCGTGCAGATGCTCGCGCGCTTCGTCCGTCTTGCCCGCTTTCAAAGCCAGCCCGGCCAGATAGCGGCGGGACAGGGCCTTGCCGCCGGGCGCCGCGCCCGCCCTGGCGTACAGCCTGCGCGCTTTGGTCAGAAATTTTTCCGCTTCCGCCAGCTGTCCCAGCCGCACCAGAGCGTAAACATGGTCCGGGCTTTCTTCCAGGCAGCGGGCGTACCAGCGGCCGGCTTCCTTGATCTCTCCCAGGCACTGACAGCTATAGCCCATATTGTATAGTGTCATACACTCTTTGGGCCGGCTGGCAAGGGCCTTGTCAAAGTGGCTTCTGGCCTCGGCATGGCGTCCCAGCCGGGCGTGGCAGACCCCCAGCGAGTTCCAGGCCAGGGCGTTTTCGTCGTCCGCCAGCAGGGCCTGCTTATACTCGGTCATGGCCCCCAGCACGTCGCCATGGCTGAAACGCTTGTCCGCGCTGATGGTCAGGGCCAGGGAATCAAAAACTCCCACATGGGGATGAGGCAGCAGCATGCCGTATTCCAGAGCCTTGCGGCTGTTCTCGAGCACGTCGGCTCTGCGAAAATCAAGGCAGGGGTAGCCTGCGATGCCGACAGCCACCGGAACCGCGCCTCCGGAAAAAGCCTTTTCGCCGCTGCCGGGAAAAAGCCGCTCGCCGAGCAGAGCGCAGAGTTCCCCGTACATGCCGGCCAGGCTTTCGGGGCTCGCGTCCGGATGAAAGAAAATCAGGCTGGTCAGGCCGTAACGTCCGCCCGTGATTTTCGTGCCGAACACGTCACGGGCCAGGCGCACCGCTTCGCCCATCAGGCGTTCCGCCTGGTTCGCCGGGGCGTTTTCCGGCGGCGCCGTTTCGTCCGCCTCGTCCTCGCCGCCCCGGCCGTCGTTCAGGGGTGGGGCCAAACGTACCAGGGCCAGGGAAAAGGTCGCGCATTCCTCGCGTTTGGCGCTCCAGCGGGCCAGAAAATCGCCGTGCCGCAATAGCCCGGTCAGGGCGTCCGGAGCCGCGTCGCCGAACGATTCCGGCCGCCCCGCCCGCGATGCGCCCCATACTTCTTCAGGCAGAAGCGTGGTAACGTCGCCCGCCTGCATGGCCCAGGCCGGGTCGCCCAGGTGGATGACCTCGGCCAGCGAGCCTGCATCTCCCACTTCCATAAGCACGATTTCGCCCTTGTACTGGGCCGCCGCGCCCGGAGCGCCGGCCGCGCCGCAAACGGAAGCCCATACGGAAAAACGTTGCCCTTCGCGGGCGCCCGCGTTTGATCCCAGGCTGACCATGAGCCTGGACAGGGGCAGCATTTCTTGAATGCGGCCCCCTTCGGCCAGAATACGGCCAAAGCCCATGACCGGGCTTTCTTCGCCGCCGGCCGACTTTTCAGCCGCCAAAGCGGCGGCCAGACGGGCCTTGCGCAGCAGGATGCGCGCCTGTTCGGACGCGGACCGTAAAAAAACGCCGCCTTCCATATCCTGAGGGTACAGGGCGTAGCCCGCGCAGACTTGGGCGCTGATGCGCGAGCGGGTCAGATCGTGGCCGAGGCTGACCGCGGAAAGGCCGCTCAGGGCCGCGGCGGCCAGGCGGCGGCAGGACTTGCCCGTGGCGGCGGGAAGCAAAAACGCCAGTTCATAATCGCCGATGCGCGCGGCAAGGCCCTGTTCCGGCCCGAGAGCGCGCAGGGTTTCGCCCAGCAGGGCCATGATCTGGTCCGCGAAAAGGTAGCCATGGTCGCGGGCCACCTGGCGCAAATCGTGCAGCCGGATGACCAACAGCCCCGGACAGGCCGGGCCGGGCCGGGGCGTCTCGCCGAATTCTCCGGCGCTTTCGGGGTCGTCCGGCCGCGCGCCGTCGATTTCGCGCGCCGCCCGGTCCAGAAAATGGCTTCGGGTGAAAAGCCCGGTTACAGGATCGCAGATCGATGCCTTGTACAGCAACAAATTTTCCATGATCAGGGCGGCGATGTCCGGCAGGCGGGGGTCCAGTGATTTATAGGCCGCGGCCTTCACACCTCTGGCTACAAACACTCCGAGCAAGGAACCTGCGTCGGGTCCCGAGGGCGAAAAAAGCGGCAAAAAGACGCGGCGTTCGGCCGCGATGTACTCCGGCTCGCGCGCGCCGCCCGCACCGGCCGCGCTGCCGGGAAAATGCAGGCTGTAGGCCGCGTGCGGCAGAAAACGGGCGATATGCCCGCGCAGACGCTGTTCAAAAGCGATGAGGTCGCGGCGTTCCAGGGTCAGTTGCCCGACGGCGGCGGGGAGTTTGCTGCTCTTCATGAGGCGGGACTGTACCTTAAGGCGCGTGCAATGAAAAGTGGCCGTTGCCGGGAAGGCGACTTGTCTCCCGCGGCCAAAGCGGATAGGAAGGGAAAAAACCGGAGACCGCAATGAAGATTCACACCTTTCCCCTGGGCCCGCTGGAAACCAACGCCTACCTGCTGGTGCAGGGAAACGAAGCCGTCGCCGTGGACATCGGCGGCGACCCGGCGGCCCTGACCCGCTACCTGGACAAGCATACACTGCGGCTGACCCGCATTCTGACCACGCACCTGCACTTTGACCATGTGCTGGGCAACGCCGCGCTCAGCGCGCAGACCGGCGCGCCCGTTTACGCGTCTTCGAAGGACGACTATCTGTTGCGTTCGGAAACGGGGTCCGGCGGCATGTTCGGCCTGCCCAAAGTGCCGCCTTTTGCTTTTGACCCGCTGGAAGAAAGCAAGATCACCCTGATGGGCCTGCCCTGCACCGTGCTGGCCACCCCCGGCCACACCCCGGGCAGTCTGTCTTACTATTTTTCCGAAGATAACGCCCTTTTTTCCGGAGACGTGCTTTTTTACCGCTCCGTGGGCCGCACCGACCTGCCCGGCGGCGACGGCCACACTCTGCACGACAGCATCGCGAACAAGCTTTTCGTCCTGCCGCCACAGACCGTGGTCTATCCCGGCCACGGCCCGGAAACCACAATCGGCGACGAAAAACGCGGCAATCCCTATGTGAGAATGTGACATGGCGAACGCGGCGGCCCTTGTGCTCTGCGCCAGTCCCCGACAGGGCGGCAACTGCGACGCCGCCTCGGCCGTCGCGGCGCGGACCCTGGCCGAAGCAGGCCCGGCCGCCGAAATTCTGAACCTGCGCGAGCATACGGTGCTGCCCTGCGAATCTTGCGGACACTGCGCGCGCCATTTTGGCGCGGATTGTCCCAGGCAGGCTTTAGACGACAGCGGCCCCCTGCTGGCAGCTCTGGCCTCCGCCCGGACCCGGCAGGCCGAACCGCCCCTGCTGCTGGTTTCGCCCGTCTATTTCTACCACCTGCCCGCGCAGTTCAAAGCCCTGATTGATCGCAGCCAGCCGTTCTGGTCCGCCCTGGAAGCGGAAAGCGCGGCCGCTGCCAACCGAGCGTCGACCGCGAACGGCGCGACTTCGGAAGCCTCGCGCCGCAAGGCCGGCGCCGTTCTCATCGCCGCCCGGAGCAAGGGGCAAAAAATCTTCGAGGGCAGCATCGTCACTTTGCGTTTCTGGCTGGGGCTTTTCGGTCTGGAACTGGTCCCGCCCCTGACCTTGTACGGCCTGGACGGCCATGATGCTTTCAGGTCCGATCCGGCCAACGCGAAGGCCGTGGCCGATTATGTGCGCGGCCTGCAGCAGAGGCCGAGCCACGGGCCGGACGCCGGCTGCGGGCGGTGCGATCGCCGAGAGCCGAGCGTCGGCTGCGAACCGGACCCGGCATCATGATTCGCGCCCTGCGCCAACATCTCAACTCGCTGTTGGCGCAGGGCTCGCAAGCAACGTCCGATTCTCTGCTGCCCCAGTTCGCGGCGCTGCTGTCGGAAAGCCGCTGTCCGGTCTGCGCCGTGCCCGTGGAGGCCGCGCCGCTCGCAACGGCCGAGCCGTCCGTAAGCGGCAAGGTCTTCCTGACGCTTTGCGCAAGCTGCGCCCCGGCTCTGACTCGGCGCGCGGGCGGGTACTGCGAACGCTGCGGGGCCATTGCCGCCTGGCCCGAGTTGCCGCCCGCGCTTTGCGGCATCTGTCTGTCCGCGATAAAGCCCCGGCCCTGGCGGCGTTTTTTTCTGCACGGCGCGTACGCGGGCCTTTTGCGCGACCTTTTGCTGCGCTTCAAGCTTAAGCACGAATTGTCCCTCGGCGGCCTGTTGGGCACACTCCTGGCCGAACACCCCGGCCTGGCAAGCGGCGAATACGACGCCGTGATCCCCATGCCCCTGCACCCCAGGCGCCTGCGCCAACGCGGCTTCAATCAGTCTCTGGAACTGGCCCGGCCCCTGGCGCTGAAAATTGCAACGCCCCTGGCTTCGGAACTGCTGCTGCGCGTCGGGCACACCCCGCCCCAGACCAGCCTGCATTACAGCGAGCGGCACAGCAATGTGCGCGGCATTTTCGCGGCAAAATCCGGCGTGCGGAAAAAGCGTGTCCTGCTCGTTGACGATGTGGCCACCACGGGCGCGACCCTTGAAGAGGCGGCCGAAACCCTGCTGGGCGCCGGAGCGGTTTTTGTCGATGCGGCCGTAGTGGCCCGTACGCCGGACCATACGGCGGGATGAAGAGAGAACTGTCTTGTTTTCCGGCAAAACAGAGCCGGTTTCGGGAGGCAAAAAGCGTTTTGCGCGGCTGTCCCGCTACTTCTTTCTGCAGCTCGCGCAGACTCCGTACAGGTACATGTGGTGGGAGGTAAGCAAAAAACCGTTGCGGCCGGCCAACTCTTCTTGAAGTTTTTCGATCTTCTCGTCCATAACTTCCAGCTTTTTGCCGCAGGCGATGCAGATCAGGTGGTCGTGGTGAGTGGAGCCAAAGGTTTTTTCATAACGGGCCAGGCCGTCGCCGAAATGGACTTCTTTGGCCAGGCCGGAGTCGCAGAACAACTTCAGGGTCCGATACACGGTGGTCTGGCCCACGGTGGAATCGGTCTTGCGCACTTCGTCGTACAGTTCTTCGGTGCTCAGATGCCCTTCCTGCCTCAAAAACACGTCGGCGATAAGGCGACGCTGGGGCGTGAATTTGAGACTGTGGGACGCGATATAGTCGGTGAATACTTTAAGCGCCTGTTTCATACTGCTCCTGTGTGCGGGGCGAAATATGGAATAGCGAGAGTGAAATCAAACACTTTTCGGCTCTTCTTCGCGGATGATCTGAAAAGCCTTGTTGCCCTTGACCGTACCGCAGACGCCCCAAAACTTGCTGACCCCGCCCGCGGTGATCTCAAGCAGATCGTCGGTGTCGGTGTTCAGCAAAATGACGTCGCCTACCCGCAGATCCAGCAGCTGGTTACTGGTGATCTTCGTTTCCCCGAAGCGCACTTTGAGTTCCACGGGGGTTTCCAGCAGTCGTTCTTTCAGCCGGGCCACCCAGGCATGGTCCACTTCCAGACGCTCGGTCTGAAAGCTGGCGTGCAGTTTGGACCGAATGGGCTCGATGGTCGCATAGGGCAGGCAGATGGTCAAAGAGCCGATGGCGGTTTCCAGTTCCACCTCGAAAGTGATGACCACCACAACGTCGCTGGGCGGCACGATGGCCGCGAACTGAGGGTTGATTTCCGAACGCACCAGTTCCAGACTGACGTCGTGCACGGGCTTCCACGAATCTTCCATATTGGCCAGCGCGATCTTGATGACCCGGTCCACAATGGTCTGTTCGATGCGGGTGAATTCCCGGCCCTCGATCTTGGGATGACTGCCCTGCCCGCCGAAAAAGCTCTCCACCATGGCGAAGACCAGCCGCGCGTCCACCACCATGATGGCGGTGCCGCGCAACGGCTCCATCTTGAAAATGTTGATGCTGGTCGGCACCGGCAAAGAGCGCATGAAATCGCCGAACTTGGTCATGTCGATAGAAATGGGGTTCACTTCGACGCGTTTGCGCACGATGTTCGAGAGCGCGCTGGTGCACAGCCGCGAAAAACGGTCGTTGACTATTTCCAGAACGGGCATGCGCCCGCGGATGATGCGGTCCTGGTTGGCAAGGTCAAAAGGCACGATGCCGGAATCGTCGGTCGGCGCGTCCGTGCTCGAATCGATTTCCCCGCCGGAGAGCCCTCTCAGCAGAGCATCCACCTCGTCCTGCGCCAAAATTTTGTTCATGCCCGTTCCTTTGTTGTCCTATTAAGCAGCATAGACATTCCGCTCCGTCAGGTCAATCCGCCCGAATGGAGGGTGGCGGTTCCGTCTTCCAAGGATCTCTTTTCGAGCGCGTCGTAAAAACAACGCCGCCGCAAAATATTATGCAAAAATAAGGCCAAATTTGTTTTCGACTGCGACGCGCCAAACCTTCACGGCGGGCCTTTCGCCCCTCTTTTTTTTCTGGCATGGTCCCGCCTGGAGAGAGAACATGCCCTACCTGACCATACGCCGACGGATCATTGCGACAGAAGCGGCCGGGGCCCCGGCGGCTTCCATCGAGGCAAGCCCCGCCGGAGCGGACTCCCCCGACGCGCCGCCCGGATATGTGGATGCACGCGTCGAACTGCCCGAGCCAAGCGATGCGACCGGCGCGACCCTGGCCCAGGCCGTCTACCTGTCCGGTCTGGTTGCGCCGCCCGCGCTCTGCTCGGGCCTGGGCCGTTGCGGCCGATGCCGGGTGCGTTTCTTGCCCGGACCGGGGCTGTCTGCCGAAGCGCCGCCCATTCTGCCTGCCGAACGCGAAGTTTTATCGCAGCATGATCTTGAGGCGGGCTGGCGGCTCGCCTGCCGTCACGCCCCGGCGGAAGGCATGCGCCTGCTTCTGCCCCCCCCATCCCCGTATGCCGGACAGAGAGGCGGCACTGAAAGCGCGGACCGTCCGGATGGAAAAAAAGCCGCCCTTTCCAAACCCTTGACCCTGGCCGTGGACCTGGGCACCACGTCCCTGCACTGGCAGGGAAGCCCGGTCTCGGCAGAAGGCGCGCCCTCAACAGGCGACACGGCCGGGGTGATGATCAACCCGCAGATGGGCGCGGGCAGCGACGTGATGTCGCGCCTGGCCTATGCCGCGAGCCCGGAAGGCGCGGCGCGCCTGCAAAAACTGACCCTGGACGCTTTGGTCCGGATTTGCGAAGAATCGGGTTTTGTCACGGAACTTTGCCTGGCCGCCAACCCGGCCATGACCGCCATCGCTCTGGGCAAAGACATTTCCGGCCTGACCCGCGCACCATATCACCTGGACTACATGGGCGGAAAACGCGAAGAGCTGCCGGGCCTGCCGCCCCTCTGGGTGCCGTCGCAAATCTCGCCCTTTATCGGCGGGGACATCAGCGCGGGCTACGCCGCACTGATGTTCAACCCGAAACGCGAAGCTCCGCGTTTTCCTTTTCTGCTGGCGGATCTGGGCACCAACGGCGAATGCCTGCTGGCCCTGTCGCCGACCCGGACCCTGGGGGCCAGCGTGCCCATGGGCCCAGCCCTGGAAGGCATCAACCTCAGTTTCGGCACCGAGGCCCGCCCCGGCGCCGTCATGGCATACAGCGTCAGCCCCCTGGGTCTGGAGCCGCAAATTTTGGGGGATACCGCGCCAAGAGGCATCACGGCCGCCGGGTACCTGTCCCTGCTCCAGGCGCTACGCAAGGCGGGACTGCTGACGCCGGAAGGTCTTTTTGCCGGAAAGGATTCCCGGTCAGTCCCGCTTCGCTCCATCGGCGCGCCGGACCGGAACGCGGCGGGCGAAGCCCGTCTGCGCCTGCCCGGCCGCATGTTTCTGAGCGCCTCGGACGTGGAGGAGATTCTCAAGGTCAAGGCCGCCTTCAGCCTGGCCCTGTCAAGGCTGCTGGCCGGGGCCGGTCTCGTTCCTTCGCAACTGACGGCCCTGTATCTTGCGGGCGCGCTGGGCACGCACATTCCGGCCGAGGCTCTGGAAGATCTCGGCTTCATTCCGTCCGGTTTCGCCGCAAAAATCCGCGCTCCGGGCAACACTTCGCTGGCCGGAGCCCGGCTTTTTCTGGATCGGCCGCAAAGCCGCGAACAAAGCATGGCCTGGGCGGAAAGCGTGACTACTCTCGAACTGGCGGGCGATGCCGGCTTTACAACAGCCTATGCCGGGCACATGGTTTTCGCCTGGCGGTAGAGCGGATTAACGTTGAGAATATGCTCAACCGCCGGACAAGGAGTCGTATGCAAACGCTGTTTCTGGTCGCAATCTCCCTGTTCGTGGGCTTTTTATGCGGCTGCACCGGGGTGGGCGGCGTGCTGCTCATTCCCGCTCTTGACGCCTGCTCCGATCTGGGCCTGCGCAAGGTCATGGCCACGCTGCTTTTCAGCTTCATTTTTTCCGGCCTGCTGGGCTCATTCCTGTATAACCGTTCCCGGCTTATCGACTGGCGGGGCGGACTGCCGCTCTGGCTGGGCTGCGCGCTGACCGGCTATGCGGGGGCGGCGGCCAAAGAATATGTTTCCGTGCCGGCGCTCAGTTCGCTCCTGGGGATCATCATCGTTCTGGCCGGCATCACGGCCCTGCGGCCCGTCACGGGCCTGGGCCTGCTGCCTGCCGCGCCCCGGCGAAAACAGGACGCCGTTCTTTTCGCCGTGGGCGCCGGCGTTTCTTTTCTTTCCAGCATGACCGGCGCGGGCGGCCCCGTGCTCTCTGTGCCCATCATGCTTATTCTGGGATACGGGCCCCTCGCGGCCATTGCCGCCGCCCAGCCGCTGACGGTGGTCATCACGGTGTCCGGCAGCGCCGCCAACGCCGTTCTCGGCAGCATCGACTACCGTGTGGGATTCGCCATGGCCGCGCTGCAACTGGCCGGGGTGGCCGTCGGGGTCTATTCCCTGCGCTATTTCAAACCCGATCTGCTGAAAAAAATCGCCAGCCTGCTCTGCGCCGGAACCGGGGCGTACATGCTGGCGCGCAATCTCTTTCTTTAAGGGCCAGGCCCTGATAAGAAACGCCATGCGCAACCTTTTTCATCCCCTGTCTCCGGACCTTCGCCGCGACCTGGAAACCGTCATGCGGGCTATCGAAGCGGGCACCCCCCTGTCCGCGGCCCACGCCAAAGAACTGCCCTACGCGGTGCGCGACCTGTCGCGCCTGCTGACCCAGGAACGCTCTTTGCTCTCGCAGCCTTATTGGGCCAGCCCGCGTCTGCTCGCGGCTTACTGCCGCTATTTTCTGCCCTGGAACCTGGTCCGCCTGGCCCATCTGCTGCCCGGGCTGGGCCTTTCGCTCGCCCCCGGCGCCACGGTGCTGGATCTGGGCAGCGGCCCCCTGACCCTGCCTCTGGCCTTGTGGCTGACCTATCCCCAATGGCGGGACATGCCCCTGACCGTCATCTGCAACGATGTGGCCCCCAAACCCATGCAGGTAGGCCGGGATATTTTTTGCGCCCTGACGGGCGGCGGCAATCTTATGCCAAAGCCGCACCCCTCGCAGGGACCGGGCCCTTGGCGGATCGAACTGCGGCGCGGCCTTCTTGATGCGACCCTGCGCGGCCTGAAAGGCACGGCCGACCTGATCACGGCCGGCAACGTGCTCAACGAGATTCCTCCCGGCAGGGAAAGCCCGCTGGAAGAACGCCTGGCGGAACTTGCGAATATGATCGCCGCCCGACTTGCGCCCGGAGGCCGCTTTTTGGCGGTGGAACCGGGCAACCGCCTGGGAGGCAAACTGATGGCTCTGACCCGGCGGGGCGGCCTGGCCGCCGGTCTCTTGCCCCTGAGCCCCTGCCCGCATCAGGGCCCCTGCCCCATGCTGGTTCCTTCCGCACCGGGCAAAAAACCCACGGGCTGGTGCCATTTTTCATACCCCGCGCACGGTGAGAACGCGCCCGGAACCTTGCTGGATCTGACTCGCAGGGCGAAGCTGGAAAAAAACGCCTTCAGCCTCAGTTGCTTGCTGCTGCGCCCGGCCGAGCCCGGCGAAGGGGACGCCCTCGGACCGCCGCCCGCTTTTGCCGATCTTTTTGACGACAGCGATTACAGCGATACGAATCAGGGCGAAGACGGCCCGGCCGCGGGCGCCGAAGCCTTTGTTCCCCCGCGGGGGGGCTGGCCGAAAAGCTCGTATGTCCGCATCCTTTCCGACCCCATCCGCCTGCCGGACCGAGAAGAACCGACGGACCAGGGCGAGCGTTCCGGCCCGGTTACGGGCCGCTACGCCTGTTCGGAACGCGGCCTGGCCCTGGTGCTGAACGCGCCGCGCATCCCTTCCGGAGCGGCTTTGCAAGTGCGCTGGCCGGAAGAGGACGGGCGGGACCTCAAAACCGGCGCCCTGCTGGCGCCTTTGGCCCCCGTCGCTCCGCCGGCAGATGGCCGCGGTCGACCCGAGCCCCGCCCCCGGCGGAACGACCGAAAAATCCCCCCGCCTCAAGAGGCCCCAAAACGCAGCGAGCCAGGCAGAAAAAAAGAACTTCGGCCCGGAAAGGCGCAATACCCCAAACCGGGTGGCCGCGGCTGAAAGGGGCCTGACGATGCGGGTGTTTCCTGCGTTTGTGAAATCTGTCTCATTCTCGTTGACATTTTTTTGATTCACCAGTAAGTATCTGCACGTATCCTATTGTTCTAACTAATTTTTTGGCAAAAAACAAAGGAGCGCGAATATGTCTTCCATGGTCCTCGGTCAAATCTTCATGGGCGCCACGTTGATTTTGATGATCACAGGCTGGACTCCCCTATACTCCACGGCCATCCTCGGGTCGGCCATCGCGGCCGTGGTCGCGGGCATTCCCCTGGCGGGCGGAGCCAGCGTCACCGTGACCAAACTGATCAACGGCGGTCTCAACCCCGTGATCGCCGACATGGCCGGGGTCCTTTTGTTCATCGGGGTCATGCAGGCCGCGGGCTTTCTTGACGTCATAATCAAAAGCATCATCCGCGTGGGCCGCAAAATGGGCGGCGGCCCCGGCGTCGCCGCAGCCGGCGGCATCGCGGCGGGCATAATCGGCGCTCTGACCGGCTTCACCCAGCCGGTCATCACCGGCGCCATCACCGGCCCGGCCGCCGTCAGGCTCGGGGTCGACCCCAACAAGGCGGCGGGCATCACGGCCCATGCCGGGCACTTCGGCAACTTCGCGGGCTTCACCCACCCGACTCAGGTGGCCATCATCGCCACGGCGGCCATCGGTTTCGGCGCTATCAACGTCTGCGGCGCCATCGTCGCTCTTTCCGTCTTCGCCTTCAGCTATTTTCGCTTGCAGCGGGAACTGAAAGCCGGCGGCTTCACCCTGACCCAGGAAGAAATAGAACGCATCGCCGCCGAATATGAAAAAAACGACAAGGGCATTTCCACCCTGACCGCCTATTTGCCCTTCCTCGTTCTGGTGCTCGGCTTTGTGGCCGGTCTTCCCATTTTCCTGGTTGGTCTGGTCTGCGGCGTTCTGACCATCGTGCTGGCCAAAATGTCCGCCAAGACAGGCGAGGTCGCCATGCTGGACGGGGTGAGCAAGATCGCGACGCCCCTGGTCGCCACCATCGGCTTTTTGTTCATGTCCGGCACCATCCGGGCTGTGGGGTTGACCGACGTGATTTCTAACGTCATCGGGCCCGTTCTGCATGTGGCGCCCGTCCAGATCATGCTGCTGGTGGCCGCCCTGACCGCCCTTCTGACCCAGTCTTACGGCGCGTCCGTGGCCGTGGTCGTGCCCATGCTGCAGGTGGTGCTCAAGACCGGCGCGGACCCCCTGGCCGCGGCCGTTGCGGCGGCGGGCGGCGCTTCGCTCATGCAGTATTTCCTGACCGGCGGTCCCGTGGCGGCTCTGGCCACGGTCATTCCCGTCATCCCCGGCTCCGAGCTGCGCGCGGCCAACCGCTTCCAGCGGCCGGCCATTCTTTCGGGCCTTGGAGTGGCGCTCATCATCACCTTTGTGCTGGGCGTCATACGCTGACGCCGTCTTTTACGGCTATGGCCCGCCGCGCCGCATTTACGGCCGGCGGGCCTCTGGCTTCGCCGGCGCATTGCGCCGGCGGACTGTTGGAGCATACTCACGCGGACACGTTTTTTCAAAGCTGATCCGCTGTTTCAAAAAATACTGTAAAAAAATTCCGCCTGCGCTATGGTGGATATGTGGCCCCGCTGCGGCCAAGCCAGGGAGTTCAACATGCGCGTTCGACTGAGTGAAGCAAAACAGGGCGTTATCGGCATTGCCGGCCATGTGGGCAGCGGGCACTGCCACAGCCACAACCAATATCTGCAGGACGATTCCGTGGGCCTCGCCACGGTGCTGGCTCTGTTTCAGGAAGCCGCGGAACTGCCCCTCATCATCAGGGAAGTGCGCGTTCAGACTGGCATTCAAGGCTCCATAACCGTGGAGACGACCTCCGGAGGCATCGGTTCCTGCTCACCCCGGCGGGGGGTGACCGTGCAGGAAGCCCGTCTGGCCAAAAGTCTGGAAGGCCGCGACGCTCTGCGCACCCAGACCTTGGTGCTGGAAGCTTTCGGCCGTTTTTACGGACAGGGCGTGCACGAGACCCCGGTCGCCCTGCAAACCGCCATCGCCAACGCCGCTCTGGACAGTTTTGCCAGACGCTTTCCCGGGCGCTTCAAAGACGCGACGGAAAATCTGGAAAACTGCTGCGGCCGCATCTGCGGTGCGGTGCTCGATTTTGACGGCGTTCCGGTTTCCGTTCTGGGCACGGTCAACGCGGCGGCCGACGGCGCCGGCCCTGTGGAAGACCTGGAAGGAAACGTCTGCGCGGGTTCCAAAAAAGCCGTGATGCGCGCTCTGGGCATGGAAAGGATCCCCACGCTCATCGTGGAGGGCAAAATTTATTCCCCGGCCTATTCCGCCGAGGCAAGTGATCCGTATTTTCTGGTCCGGGCCGACCCGGAAAGCGACAACCCCGTTGTGGGACAAGCTCTTGCCCAGGCAGCGAAAAACCTGAACTACAGCGTGAGCTACCGCACCGATGTGATGAAGCGCAGCCCGATGGCCCTGGAAAACAACACGACAGCCCTCGGCGACGCCATAATCGCAGCCGGCGAGGAATTGAAAAACTCCCGCTATTCGCAGGAAAAGGTCGCCGCCCTGGCGAAGCTGGCCCGGCTGGTCAGCGAAGACGGAGCCGGGGTCAGCTTCATGTCCGACCGGCTGCACGAAGTGGTCAGCGGCACGGGCATCATGCCCGGCACGGGCGCGGTGCTCAGTCTGGTCATGCCCCAGGCGTACCGTGACCGCTATGTATTTCCCTTTCTGACCGAAGAAGACCTGACGCGCTACGTCGCGGTCGTCAAAGAAGCGGTCGCGGTCCTGCACCGGGAATTGCCCTCGGCCGACGCCCATCTGCAAGCGCACGCCTACGAGGGCGACCTGGATGCCCTGGTGCGCCTGGACCGCAAACGCAATGGCGGATAATAATCATTTTGATATTCGCTTTAATATTTAAATGTCGCATAAAAAATAATGAGCAGCCCAGGAGGACCTATGCGCGGCAAAGTCGTTATCTTCACCACCGGCGGCACCATAGCCATGCGCTATGACCCGGTCATCGGCGGCGCGGTCCCGGCTGTCAGCGGTCCGGAACTGATCGAAGCCGTGCCTCCGCTGGCAAATGTCTGTCCGGTGGAGGTGCGGGAATTTTCGAACATCCCCAGCCCCCACATGACGCTGTCGCGCATGCACGCCCTGGCTCTGCAAGTGGACGATGCCCTTGCCGAAGAAGATGTGGCCGGCGTGGTCATCACTCACGGCACCGACACACTGGAAGAAACAGCCTATTTTCTCGATCTGTACCTGCGCGGCGACAAGCCCGTGTGCCTGACCGCCGCCATGCGCAGCGCGGCCGAAATCAGCCCGGACGGCCCCAAAAACATTCTCTGCGCCGTGCGCACGGCCGTCTGTCGCGACGCCAGGGGCAAAGGCGTTCTGGTGGTTATGAACGAAGAAATACACGCCGCGCGCGAAGTGACCAAAACCCATTCCGCCAATCCCAAAACCTTTGCCTCACCCTTTTGGGGGCCGCTGGGTTACGCGGATGCCGACCGGATCATCTTTCGCCGCGCGCCCGTGGGTTTGCAAAAAATCCGGCCCACGCGCATTGAGGAAAGCGTCTATCTGATCAAGCTGGTGAGCGGATCCGACGATTTCTTTTTCAAATGCCTGGTGGAAAAAAAGGTCAAAGGCATCGTGGTCGAAGGCTTCGGCCGAGGCAACGTGCCGCCCGGCGCGGCCACGGGCATGGCCTATGCCGTTGAAAACGGCATTCCCGTGGTGTTGGCGACCAGATGCCTGGGCGGCCGGGTGCTGGATGTTTATGCGTATGAAGGCGGCGCAAAAAAACTGCTGGAGGCGGGCGTCATTTTGGCCGGAGAAATCAACGGCCAAAAGGCTCGAATCAAACTGACGCTGGCTCTGGGCGAAACCCGTGACCCCAAACAGATCGCCGTGTATTTTGACACGCCCTGAGGGAATGCGTATTGTCGCGCCGTAGCCCCGGGCTTTTCGCCCGGTAAAGGAGTTTTTGATATGAGCGTGATAAAAGCGGTGGTGCACGGCCTGGGCAATATCGGACGCCATGCCGTTGACAGCCTGCTCTGCTCCCGCGACATGGAATGCCTGGGCGTGGTGCGCCGCGCCGCTTCGCTGGGCGCCCAGACCCAGGACCTGCGGGGCCTGCCCGATTTCGCTTCCATCGACGATCTTGTAGCCGAAAAAGGCAAGCCCGACGTGGTGATTCTGGCCGGTCCCTCCCGCTCGGTTCCGGAAGATGCCCGCCACTATCTGGCCAAGGGCATACATACGGTGGACAGCTTTGACATCCACACTGAAATCCCCGCTCTGGTGCGGGACCTGGACGAAGCCGCCAAAAAGGCCGGGCGCGCCTGCATCACCGCCGCCGGCTGGGATCCGGGCACGGATTCCGTGCTGCGTGCCCTGTTCGAAGCCATGACGCCGGTGGGAACCACCTTCACCAACTTCGGCCGGGGCCGGTCCATGGGTCATTCCGTTGCGGCCAGAGCCATAAAGGGCGTGGCCGATGCCACATCCATCACCATACCCATCGGCGGGGGGCGGCATTCACGGCTGGTGTACATTCTGCCGCAACCGGGCCACGCCTTTGCATCCATCAAAAAAGACCTGGCCGCTGACCCCTATTTCAGCCACGACCCGCTGGATGTTCGCGAAGTGAAAAGCCCGGAAGAGATGGCGGATGCGGCCGACAACTCCCACGGCGTGCTGATGGAACGCATCGGCGCGTCGGGCGGCGTTTCCAACCAGCATCTGACCTTCGACATGCGCATCGACAACCCGGCGCTGACCGCGCAGGTGCTTGTTTCCTGCGCGCGGGCCGTGACCAGAATGCCCGCCGGCTGCCATACCCTGATCGACGTGCCGCCGGTGGCGCTGCTGCCCGGCGACAGAATGAGCCATATCGCGCGGCTGGTATAGCCGCGTCACGGCAAAACCAAAACGCCCGGCTGAAAAGCCGGGCGTTTTGGTTTTGGAAGAGCCATGCTTCCGGTTGTCCAACGAGGGCGATTTCGATGAAAAAAAATTGGCCGCCTTCTGGCTGAGGCCAAGCTTGCGGCGGCGTTCGGATATGTTTTCTTCCACGGCTTCGGCCAATGTTTTCACGGACATCGGTTCCCCATGGGTTACGGCAACTGCCCATGTTCTCGCGAAAAAAAGTTCGCCCTTAGAATTTTTTTATCGATTTTATAATCATGAGGTGTTATTTTTCAAACATTGAAAAAATTATAACCCTTCGTACCCATGACGCAATACACCGACACCTTTTACGCAAAACAAAGCACCCCGAGCAGGCGATCCGCCGAGATCGTTCTGCCGCATCTGCTCGCATTGACCGGGCAACCGCAGAGCGTCGTCGATCTTGGCTGCGGCGTCGGAAGCTGGTTGGCGTTCTTCCACGACAAGGGCGTGCATATTCGTGGCGTGGATGGAGAATATGTACCGCGTTCTTCGCTCATGATTCCAGCGGGATGCTTTTCTCCCCTTGACCTGGCTGCCGGCGACTATTCGAGCATCCAGGGAAAATACGACCTCGCAATCTCGCTGGAGGTTGCGGAGCATCTTCCGGAAACGATTGCGAAATCCTTTGTCGGCAAGCTGTGCGCCCTGTCGGACACCGTTCTTTTCAGCGCGGCAATTCCGTATCAGAGCGGGACAAACCATGTAAACTGCCAATGGCAGGGCTACTGGCACAGAATTTTCTCAAGCAACGGCTTTATGGGGGTCGATACCCTGCGAAAACGGATCTGGTTTCTTGACGGGATAACGCATCACTATAAGCAGAATATGATTCTGTATGTCAAAGAGGGAACGGAGCTGTATCTCAAGCTTTACAAAGACGCCGATTTTATCCCGGATGTGGTTCATCCGGATGTTTACCTCAGAAGCCAGGAGGACGCGGCCTATAACAAGGGTAAGCGCCTCCATGTGCGTCTCAAGAAGGTTTTCCGCACGCTTAAGACGGCCCTTGGTTTTGCCGCGCCGCAGCAGGTTGCTCCCGTAAAGGCTTTGGCCGGAAAAAAACGGTAGTTTTGGGCGTCGGGCTTGCCATACGCCCAAAAAGTATTCGAAAACCTCCTCTTGCCTTCTTGAAATCACAGGCGTAAATGCAGCTTTGCTTCGGCGCTCCGCCGTGAGCAACACTAACCATGGTATGGAGTTACCTATATGAAAGCGTCTTTTTGGCTGTCTCTGGTCCTGGCCTGCGCTTTGGCTTTTCCTGTCGCTTCTTTCGCCGCTGAAGCCGGCGCCCGCCCGGCGACCGAAAAACAGCAGGTGAAAAAGGGCAAAAAAGCCCCCAAGAAGCAGGTCGGCGATCAGGCCGTGAAGAAAGAAAAGAGAGCGAAAAAGGCTGATGCCCCCGCCCCCCAAAAAAAAGGCACGAAAAGAGCGAAAAAAACGCCCGCTGACAAGAAGCCCGTGTAAGTTTTTGCCGAAAGGCGCTATCCAAGGTCCGCGACGGTCGTCGCGGACCTTTTTTTACCTGGGCAGCAGAATATATACGGCCCCCTTGGCGTCCAGATGCCCGGCCACATGGGCGGCCTCGTCCCCGACCCCGCAGAAAAGGTCCATCCGATACCCCCTGATGGCCCCGCCCGAATCCTGCGGCAGGGTCAGGGCCGAAAAAGGTCTGGTGTGCTGCCCGTCCGGGCCGGGCAGGGGTGCAAGGATCATGGTCAGCGCCCCCTGAGGCACTGTGTTTCTGTCGACCGCCAGACTGACCCAGGGGGTCAGCAGCCTGCCCATGCTGCCTATGGGTCCGGCCGAGGCCTCGCGAAAAAAGACGTAGCTGGGGTTTTCGTCAAACAGGGCGGCGCGTTCGCCGGGATGGGCGGCCAGGTATTCGCGGATGGCGCGCATATTCACTCCGCCCTCGGGCAAGAGGCCCTTTTCTTTCATCACCCGGCCCAGAGACACATATTTCTGGTTGTTTTTGCCCGCGTACAGCACATGGCTGACGGAGCCGTCCGCAAAGAGCAGCCTGCCGGAACCCTGCACGTGCAGAAAAAAGGCGTCGGTCTCATCCACGTAGGCTATTTCCAGGCCTCTGCCCCGCAGCGCTCCCCGGCGATCAATGGCCTTGCGGCTGAAATAGGGCACGCCGGGCCGCACATCCGGCGGCAGCCGGTACAAGGGATAGGGCAGCGCGGCCGTGGCTTTGCGGCCCGCCCGCAGGGTCGGTTCGTAATAGCCCGTAAAATCAAAATCCGGCCCCAGCCGCAGCCAAAGAAAATTTTCGGCCAAAAGCTGCGGTTCGGCATCCAGCCGGGGAAGCAGCGAGCGGAGCAAAGAAAGGCTCTGGGCCATCCGGGCCCAGGTCACGCTCAGACCGGGCCGGGAAATCGCCGTGGCAGCGGCCGGTTTGGACTCAACGTAGGCCAGGCTCTGGCTGAGGGCGAAATCCAGATCCCGCCAGGAAGAAAGCCCCTGTCTGGCCGGAGAAAGCTGCCGCGCCAGGTTCATGGCTTCGCCCGGCGGAAGAGGCAGGGAACAGACCTCGCCCAGCGGCGCAAAAAGCGCGATGGGCGGAACGCGGCCCGTTCGCCCGTCCGTCTGCGCGCCCCCATCGGGCAAGGTCTTCTTTCCGCAGCCCACGGCCAGACAAAGAACAACCCCCAGCGCGGCCGTTGCCGCGAACATTCCGTATCGGCTCATGGCTATCCTCATAAAAAGCAATTTCACTTTGAAATTGCCGGGCGGGCGTGAAGCGGAGCTCTATGGACTGCCGTTTTCCCGGCCTTGACATTCCTTGTATAATGCGATAGCAACCAGAGGCTGCGCAAGCGTTGAAACAATTTGTTTCTGATCTCGCGGCGATTTCAGCAACCCCAATTTGCTACCCTGACCCGGCCTTTTTGGCAATGAAGGAAACCCATGAGCGAAGTTTGGCATTCCCACCGCGTGTCTTACGGCGAAACCGACGCCATGGGCGTCATGTATTACGCCGAATATCTGCATCTTTTCGAGCGCGCC
>JAVBRE010000145.1:0-3647 GCA_031548325.1 Desulfovibrionaceae bacterium | reverse complement strand
GGGCGGATTTCAGTCTGGAATTCGGTGAGAACTCGGCAAAATTTGCGGCCAAAGGCAAGGCTTCGATCAATCCCATGCGGGTTGAGGGCAACGTGAACATGGAAAGCATGCCGCTTACACCCTTTTCCCGTTATCTGGCCCAGGCCGCTGGCCTGTCCCTGGACAGCGCCGCTTTGGGTCTGAAAGGCGATTTTTTGGCGGAACACGGGACCAAAGCCCTGATTCGCTTCAGCCCCGGTGAAATCAGCCTCGCGGACCTGGCTGTCAGTCCCGCGGGCGGCAGCAAAAGTTCTTCCGGCGCGACCGGCGCGCCGATCAGGGCCAAGCGCCTGGCCGTGGGCGATATCACGGTCGACCCCTCGGCAAAAAACCTGACCGTGGGCAAGGTTTCGGGATCCGGCCTGGTGGCCCACATGGCGCGGAGCAAGGACGGCGCGGTGGATATTCTGGGCAAGGGCGGCGCCCCCGGCCCGGCCCCGGCCAAAGCGGTTGCCAAGGCCGCCCCCAAGGCGGCTCCGGCGCAGGCCAAACCCGCCGTGCCGGCCAAGCCCGCGGCGAAAGGACCGGACTGGCAGGTGACTCTGGCCACCGTGCAGATCGACGGCAGCAGCGTTTCGCTGACCGACAACAGCTTGAACACCCAGGCCCTGCTGCCCCTGTCCGATATCAAACTCAGCGCGGCCAACCTTTCGACCCAGGCGGGCAAACAGTGGACGGTGAATTTTTCCACCCGGCCCGGCAAACGCGGCTCTCTCGGCCTGAACGCCAAGGGCACGCTGGAGCCCCTGGCCCTGTCCTTTCAGTTCAAGGCGGACAAGGCCGACCTCGCCTTTCTGTCCCCCTACATCCATGAGCACGCCGACCTGGCCCTGGCTGAGGCTTCGCTGAACGCCGACATCAACGGCGAGCTGAAACCCGGCCGGGGGAACGAAATGGACGTCAATGTGAGCGGCGATGCCGGACTGTACAGCGTCAGCCTGACCGAGGGCCGTAAGGAATTCGGCGGCTGGGGCAGGCTGCGGGCGGAAAAATTCCACTATCGCAGCGCCCGCGGCAGCACCGGCACCTTGAGCGTCGGGGCGCTCAGCCTGAACGGCCCGCGCCTTTCCCTGGGCATTGACAAAGACGGGGTCAACAGCATTCAGCGCGCGCTGCGCCAGGTGCCGGCCAAGGGGGCTCAGCCCCCGGCAGCGCCCGAAGCGCAGGCCAAATCCGTTCAGACAACACCCCCGGCAGCGCCGGAAAAAGTCGCGGGAGCGCCGGAAGCTCCGGAAAAACCCGCAGAACCCGTGGGCGGTTTCGCTTCCCTGAGCATCGGCGAGATCAGCGTCAGCGGCGGCGAGTTGAACGTGCGCGACGAACGCCTGCAACCGCCCTACGCCCTGAAGGTGGACAGCATCAAGACGGAATTGAAGAAGCTGTCTTCCGACCCGGCGTCAAAGGGTGAACTGTCCGGCGGGCTCCGGCTGAACGGTTCGCCCGTGATCCTGAGCGGCGAACTGAACCCGCTGATTACCGCGCCCGCGGGCAATATCAAGGTGGACATCAAGACGCTTGATCTGTCCATGTTCAGCCAGTACGCAGCCAAATTTACCGGCTACCCCATCCGCAAGGGCGAGCTGTCGGCGGAAATTGACGCTTCCCTGGCCGGGCAGAATCTGGACGTGAAGAACGATCTGAACATCAACAAGCTGGATTTCGGGGATAAAGACAACACGCCCGGCGCGCCCGATATGCCGGTCAAGCTGGCGGTCAGCCTGCTCAGCGACCTGAACGGCGACATATCGCTTTCTCTGCCCGTCTCGGGACGGCTGGATGATCCGCAGTTCCGCATCGGCGGCATTGTGGGCAAGGTCATCGCCAACATCATGCTGAAAACCGTGACCTCGCCTTTCAGCCTGCTGGGCGGCATCGTGGGCGGCACATTCAACCTGCTCACGGGCGGAGGCGGCCCGGATCTGGAACATATCGGCTTCGCCCCCGGCGAGGACAGGCTGGACGGCAAAGCGCTTGCTTCGCTGAGCACTCTGGCCAAGGCCCTGACCAAACGGCCGTCCATCAAGCTTGACCTGACCGGAGTAGCGGACATGCTTGAAAAGGGCGACATTGCCGAAGCCGAAGTGCTGAAAACCATGCGCGGCATGAAATACGACGCCCTGCCCCGGGCGGAACGGGCCAAGACCAGTCCGGGCGCCATGCGCGTGGGGCCGGACGTGGACGCGGAAGAATATTCGGCCCTGCTGTTCAAGGTCTATGCGGCCGGGCGTTTCGCCAAGCCGGAAAGCGGCGGCAGAGCCCTGCCCCAGTCGACTCGGGAAATGATGCGCCAGTTGCGCAAGAACGCGTCCGTGTCCGACGGCCGGGTAAAGGAGCTTGCGGAAGCCAGGGCCATGGCCGTGCGCGACGAACTGGTTAAAACGGACGCCTCGCTGGCGGGCCGCCTCAGCGTCGGCCCGGCCAAAGTCATGCCCGACGACGGCAAGCCGCGAAAAATCGATTCCTATGTGTTGACCAAAATGAAGTGAGAGCGCAGCAGTCAGCAGCGGCTCAGCTTTGCCGTCAGGCAAGGAAGGCGGGATTGCGGCGAGGAAGTGTACTTTCTTTAGTACATGACCAAAGCCGAAATCGCTGCCTGACGAAGCATCGCGGCAAAGCTGAGCCGCTGCTATCTGCTCCGGCCGAAGCCGGGTATGGCGAAGCGTTTTTCCAGCCAGTGCAGCAGGGCTGCGGCCAGGGTGGTCAAGGTCAGGTAATAGCAGCCCACCGCGAGGTAGACTTCGATGTAGCGGAAAGAACGGCCCGCCAGCACGTTGGCTTCGCCGGTCAGTTCGATGCAGGATATGACGTAGGCCAGGGAGGAGTATTTGATCAGGTAGATGACCTCGTTGCCGCAGCCGGGCAAGGCCCGGCGCAAGGCCTGGGGTATGACCACGGAGCGCAGCAGTTGCCAGGTGGAAAAACCCAGAGCCTGCGCGGCCCTGATTTGGCCCTGGCGGATGGAGAGCAGCGCGCCTCGCACGTACTCCGACTGGTAAGCTCCGCTGCAGACGATAAAACCCACCATGGCCGCGCCAAAGGCGTCCAGCAGCAGAGCCTGCTGAAAAAAATCCCCTTCGTACAAGCAACCGTTCGGCAACAGGCCGGATGCGGAAGCAAGCAAAGAATCAAGGGCCATGCCGACTTTGGGCAGGCAGTTGTAAATCAAAAAAAGCTGCACCACCAACGGCACGCCGCGCACCAAAGTGGTGAAAATGTCGCCGGCCTTGCGCAGAGCCGGCGGGGCGTAGACTCGCACCGCGCCCAGCGCCACTCCGCCCGCGAAACCCAGCAGGGCCGAGGGCACGATCAACTGCACGCTGACCCACAAACCCTTGTTCAGAGCGGGCAACACCCGGTCCAGATAAAATGCCGCGTCAAAACTCAGCACGCCGCGTCCTTCGCGAAAGGGCCATCCCCCGCGCCTTCCGTTTTCTGAGCATCTGCCCGGTCATCGGCGCCGCCGGGCGTTTCTCCACCGTCCGGGCAGGCGGAACCCTCCCGCATTTCTCCAAGCTTGGAGCAAAAATCACTGGTGCGGTTGTTGCCTTCCATCATGTCGTCGGGTTTGCCTCGCTCAATGATCCGGCCCTTCTCCATTAACACGATTT
>JAVBRE010000152.1:0-4673 GCA_031548325.1 Desulfovibrionaceae bacterium | reverse complement strand
AGCACGGCGAGGATGATGCCGAGCCCGATCAGCGTGAGCATGGGTTTTCTTTCCTGTCGCGCGTTCCGCAGGCGCCGCGCGTCTCGCGAAGCGCTTGCAGTCCGGCCTCTTCCGCGGCTTGTTGCGCGCGTTCCATGGCCGGGCCGTGGTTCAGGCCCGCCAGATGGGCCATGCCGTGAGCCAGCAGGCGCAGGGCATGCTCTTCCGGCTTCTGGCCGTAGAGCAGACATTCGCGGCGCAAGGCGTCCACGGACAGCAGCAACTGGCCGGGAACGCCGTTTTCGGCGGGAAAAGAGAGGATGTTCGTCGGCCCTCGGCAACCGAGGTGCGCCTCGTTGACCGCGCTGATTTGGGCATCGCCGGTCAGGGCCAGTTCCACGGCGCCGGGGGGCAGGCCGCAAGCTTCGGCCATGCGGGACAGCACGCGGACCAATTCCCGTCGGTCAAGGGGCATTTTCCATGCGTTCATTGCAGCGGCGCCGTGCCTTCTTGTTCCGGGCGCTCCTGTTCCGGCCGGTCCGCCGTCAGGTTCAGAGAAGGGCAGGTTTCGCCACTGACCGTGTCGGGTGAATTGAGTTTCGCGCCGGCCGGGTCGGACGCGGCGCCGGATGCCGTGTCAGCGGCTTTGCCGGCTTTGCGGCTGTCCAGGCGTTCTTGGGCGTTCGGCTTGAGCGGCACCTTATCCGGGTACTTGATGCGGTGATGAAAGAGCCCGGCCAGCACATGCAGAAAATTCTGCGACAGTTTGTTCAGGTCCTTCAGGGTCAGGTCGGTTTCATCCAGCTGCCCGGCAGCGAAAATGCCCTTGATGATATTGGCGATGTGGGTTTGCAGCCGGTTGGGGGTGGGGTCGTCCAGGGTACGGCTCGAGGCTTCGACAATATCCGCCAACATGACCAGGGCGGCTTCGCGGCTTTGCGGTTTGGGACCGGGATAGCTGTAGTCTTCCAGACGGGGGGTCTCTCCGGCATCCTGGGCTTTCTTGTAAAAGTAAGAGATCAGGTTGCTGCCGTGGTGCTGGCGGATGATGTCGATGACTTCCGCCCCCAGGCGGTGGGCCTGGGCCAGTTCCACTCCTTTTTTGACGTGCGATGTCAGGACGAGGGCGCTCATGGAAGGGGCCAGCCTGTCGTGCGGATTTTCGCGGCCGAACTGATTTTCAATGAAGTAATCGGGTCGTGTGATCTTGCCCACGTCGTGATACAGGGCGGCGACCTTACAGAGCAGGCTCTGGGCGCCGATAGCTTTGGCGCCGGATTCCACAAGCTGGGAAACGATCAGGGAGTGATGATAGGTGCCGGGCGCGGAGATCATGAGCTCGCGCAGGATGGGCTGGTCAAGGTTGAGCAGTTCCATCAGGCGAAAGCGCGTCACGTAGCCGAAAATCATTTCCATCAGCGGAGCCAGGGCAAAAACTATGAACATGGACAAAAAGCCGCCCGCCAGAACGGCGACGGCTTCCTGAAAATAGCGGGTATGCAGCCCGCCCTGGGTGAAGGTCGCGCCCGCCCACATGGCAAAGAGCCCGGCCAACAGGGGCAGTATGGACTTTACCACGTCCTGGCGGCTTTGCGTGCGCACGATGAGCCAGGTGTTCCACATGGCGCCCAGAAAATAGAAGATGAAAAGCGCAAGAGATCCTTTGTGCATGACCGAGCAGAAAAAGGCGAGCAGAAGGCCGGTCACTACATAGCGGCGGGTGGACAAAATCAGGGCGGACAGCCCGGCCACACCCGCCAGCGGCAGGGCGAAGGCCAGAGAATCCGGCGAGAAGGTGGCGCTGGTTTCCATCAGTTTTTGGCCCAAGAGTCCCAGGCCTTTGGCGGAAAGGGCCACCAGGGCCACCAGAACGCCGATGAAGATCAGGTCTTTTTGCTGGACCGGGGAAGATGGCTTGCCGCTGGGAGAAAAGAAGAGTCCCGAAGAGATGAGCAGAGAAATGAAAAAGATGCCGATGAACTGGATATGGCGAAAACGGTCGCTTTTGCGCTGGCCCAGGGCCTGCAGTTTCAACTGCTGCTCAGGGCTGACTCGTTCCCCTTGCCGTACGATGACTTCGCCCCTCTGCACCTGGTGCAGGGTGGGTTCCATGGCGTCCACGATTGCCGCGGTGCGGGTTTTTGTCAGTTCGTAGTTGGGGGTCAGGGTGGGGGACAAAAGGCCCCCCACCAGGGCCAGAACCGCGCGTTTACCCAGAACGGACTTCTGGGGCAGGTCTTTCAGCATGGCCGCCAGTTCGGTCTGCACCGTGCGCATATCGGGAATCATCTGGGCTTCGAAGTACTGCGTTTCCTGTCCGCTTTTCGTGTTGCGCACGACGGCGCCGCCCTTGTGCCCGAGCAGCAGGCGGATGTCGGAAATGAAGCCGCCCGCGAAACGCTGTTCCAGCCAGGGCAGAACCTGGATCAGAACCATGGCCTGGGTTTCTTGCGAGACCAAAGTCTGAAAGAGGCGGGGTTGTATTTCCTCGCCGGTTTCTTCCGACAGTTGCGCGCGGATTTGTTCGCGCGCGTCGGGAGCAGCGGCGTTGATCTCGGCGAACAGCGATTGCAGGCGGGAACGCAGGCCGCTGAGGCCGTCGGGCGCAAGGTCGCAGACCAGGGGCTGCATCGCCCGCATCTGGTCCTGCCGGTTTTTGGTGGCCCGGCTGTCTTCAAGAACAAAGCTGTGGTTCGCCATGACGTCGGCGGTCGCAACTTCGCCGGCAAGATAGACGCGCGCGGCAGGGGCGAAACTGGTGCTGGCCAGGGCGGACAGGGCCAGCAGAATGCAGGCGAGAATCGCGGCGCCCCAGCCGACGGAGCGGCCGTGCAACCACCCTTGCAGGCGGGAACGCTGGCGTTCGAATTTATTTTGGAGTTTCGTGTTGTTCATAGGCTTTGACTATCCGGCCCACCAGGGGGTGGCGGATGACATCCTCTTCATGGAAGTGCAGAATACGTATTCCTTCCACATTCCGCAATACGGACAGAGCGTGCACCAGGCCGGAACGGGGCAGTTCGGTTCTGCCGTTCACCGGCAGGTCTATCTGGGTCGTGTCGCCGGTAATGGCCGCTTTTGACCCGAAACCCATGCGGGTCACGAACATTTTCATTTGCTCCGGGGTGGTGTTTTGCGCCTCGTCCAAAATAATGAAGGAATCGTTCAGGGTGCGGCCGCGCATGAAGGCAAGCGGCGCCACTTCGATGATTCCCGATTCCAGCATCTCCGACACCCGTTCAAAATCAAGCATATCGTGCAGCGCGTCATACAGCGGGCGCAAATACGGGTTAATTTTCTGGGCCAGATCGCCGGGCAGAAAACCGAGCCGTTCGCCGGCTTCAACCGCCGGTCGGGTCAGGATAATACGCTTCACCCGTTTGGCAAGCAACAGGGACAGGGCTACGGCCACGGCCAGATAGGTTTTGCCTGTTCCGGCCGGCCCCACGGCGATGGACATGTCGCTTTCGCGCAAGGCCGTCACATAATCACGCTGGCTGAGGGTTTTGGGGGTGATGGTGCGGCGGGGAGAAACTACAAAGACCGCGTCGCGGAAAATTTTGTTCAGATCAACGCCCGGGTCGCGCAGCAGCATCGTCTGGGCGTGGCCGATATCGCGCGGGTGCAGGCTGTGTCCCGTTTTCAGAAGGCCGTAAAGCTGGGTGAGCAAATTGGCCGCCAGATGGACGGGGTCTTTATCGCCTTCAAGGGTTACGGTCAGGCCACAGGTGCCGATGACCACCCCGGAACGCTGGGAAATGGACCGCAGATGCGCGTTCTGAGGTCCAAACAAAGCATTGGCGCATGGGGCGTCATCAAAAGCCAGGGTCATCTGCGTGGGGTCGCTCACGCCGCCCTCATAGCTTGTTTCCATACGGCCGTCCAACATTTTCAACCCGAAGGCGTTGGCACGAGTGGTGCATAAACGAGCGAAACGACACTATCAGGCAATCTTTTCCCGGTATGCGGGAGATGGGAGGCGACATGGCCATTACATCCGTCGGCAGTTACAACACGAACCTGCTTGCCCTGTACAAGCAAGCTGTGGATGAAAACGGCGGCAATTCCGGCCTGAACAAAAGCACGGGCGTACGGGGAGGCGTTGCGCCTTCCCTTTCCGCTGCGGATTTTTCGACCCGCACGCAAAAAGCGCTGTCCGAGGCCATCGCCAATATCCGCTCGCAAAGCAAAGAACGCATCACCTTTGAAACAATCGAATCTTACCGCCAGACCATGGAAGCGCAGTTTTCCGACAATCTGCGCGCGGCCCTGAAAGAAAAGGGCGTCGATCCGAACATAGAATTCAAGCTGGTGGCCGATGCCGACGGCAAGGTCTCGGTAGTTTCGGACCACAAGGACAAGGCCATGGTGGAAAAATACCTGGCGGACAACCCCAAGGTCACGGAGCAGTTTCTGCATATCCAGGCTCTGTCCAACGTGCAGCGCACCGCGGAAAATTCCCTGGCGACCGCCACCGGCTCCAGTGTGGCCCAGATCCGTAAGCAGTTGCAAGCCCAGGCGGTTGAGGCCTACTTCAGCGTTATGGAAGATACGGACAGTTCCTTTGCCAGCCAGATTGCCAACTTCAGCTCGGACGGCAGCCAGGCTTCGTATATGCTGGGCCTGAACTATTCCGTGTAGGCAGCGGTTCAGGTTGCCGTGATGCTTCGTCAGGCCGCGTTTTTTGTCCGGTC
>JAVBRE010000071.1:0-12035 GCA_031548325.1 Desulfovibrionaceae bacterium | reverse complement strand
GACCCCGCATCGGGGACTCCGCTTTTTAGCCCTGCGGAAAAGCGGAGTCCCCTGATGAGGGTCCCGGGGCCTCATTCCCCTGGCGGGGTGCAGGGGCAGCGCCCCTGCTGTCGGCGCTAGTTTCCGCAAAGGCCCCGCGGTCGGCGCCGGCCAGCAGGGCGCCGATGCGGGCCTGCACGGGGTTGGTGTCCTGGTACTCGTCAATCATGATGTAGCGATAGCGGTTCCAGCAATACGCCAGAGCGTCCTTGCGGGCGCGCAGCAGCTTTTCCAGTTCAAAGAGCAGGTCGTCGTAATCCAGCAGGGCTTTTTCGCGTTTGAAGGCGACGTAGGCATCAGCCATGCGCTGGACGGAAGACGCGTGGGGCAGCAGATGCTGGGCTTCGCGGGCCAGCAGACTGTCCAGGGCGATTTCGCGGTTGCGGCTTTTGCTGAGGTACGCGTGTACGGTCTGGGTTTTGGGAAAAGAATGGTCGCCCTTGCCCAGGCCGAGTTCCTCTTTGCAGTGCTGCAGGGCGGCGGTCATGTCCGCCGCGTCCATGACCGTGGCGTCGCGGGTGAATCCTTCGGGCCGGAACAGGCGCAGAATGGAATAGGCAAAGGCGTGAAAGGTGCCGCCCTGTACGGAAGCCAGGCCCCCGTGGTCGCTGACGCTTGAGCCGCTTCTGCCCAGCAGGTTCTGGGCGCGTTCGATCATTTCTCTGGCGGCCTTGCGGGTGAAGGTCAGCAGCAGGATGGAAGGGGCGGGCACGCCGCTTTCCACCAGACGGACCAGGCGGTAGATAATGGTGCGGGTTTTGCCGCTGCCCGCGCCGGCAATGACCAGCACCGGGCCGTCCAGGGCGGCGGCGGCCTCAAGTTGGGCTTTGTTTAGTTCGCCGGCATAGTCGATCATGGCGCTAGCGGGGAGCCAATGCCGCAAGATCCGTGAAATAGGCGGCAAGGATGATGTCTACGGCATTTTTTGTCGACTGCTGGATGGCGTTTTTCATGGCGAAAGTTTTGCCCCAGTACATTTTGCCGAGTTGGGGAATGCCCTCGGCGTAATATTCCTTGGCCGCCGTGCGGCCGTCGGGCGCGACGGTGCGCACCGCGAGCCTGATTTTAGCCCGGTTGTCGATAAAATCATAGTGGACCAGATCATACTCGCTGACCCAGCCGCCCGCGTTGTCGGGCGCCGCCTGCCGCAGAGATCTGAAGACGCCCTGCACGTCGCCGGTATGCATGGTGGCGTCCAGCATGGGGCCGAATTCCACGACCCAGGTGCTGAAAATGCCGCCCATCCAGGTTTTGACTTCTTTGCGGTGCGACCATGTGCGTTCGGTAAAAGAGTAGCGAAAATCGCCGCCTACCCGAGGAAAGAGCGAAGCGCCGCTGTTGTTGCGCAGGTATTGCGAATAGTCGGCGCCTGTGTTGACGCTGCAGCCGCAGAGGCAAAGGAGGCAAAAAAGCAGAAGGCCCGGCAGGCGGGTGCGCATGAGACTCCTGAAGCTAAAATTGAAGCGTTCGCATTATTTCGTCGTCATTCAAGGGCAGTTCGATTTCCAGCCGCAGACCGCAGTGCCGGTGAGCGATCCAGGCGATACGGCCTTCCGCGCCTTCAAGCAGGGCAAGAGCGGGTTCGGAAATGTCCCGCAGCAAAGCGTGGGCCTGCACGATCAGGGCGCCGTCCGCGACGTCGGGCGGCAAGGCCACCTGCAAACCTCCCCGGCTGATGTCCGTGACCATGGCGGGGTATGCCGTCGTGTGGTCAACAACGAGGGTCAGCAGGCAAGGGGCATCCAGAGGGATGCGGGTGCCGGTGCGGCGGTCCATTCTGATTTTCTCCTGATAAAGACCGTGTAACATCACATATCCGACCCTATTGCCCGCTTTTGCCTGTCGCGTCAACGCGGCCTTCGGCAAAAAAGCGCGGTCCCGGCCGCAAGGGCTGTCGTCCGGTGGCCCCAACCTTGCGAAAACGTCAAATTTATGTATGTTGCAAATGGACGTGCAGTGTTCTTTCCGGCGTTTTTCGAGGATTAGAGCAGATTAACATTGAAGATGTTTATCTGCTTTGCAAGGATTCGTTTGCAAATCCTTGCCGCGAGATGCTCGCAGGCGGGCTTTGTCCGCCGTTAAGCAGGCAACTCAAAGTGAAATTGCTCCAGGGTTTCGTGCGGACCGCGCATCGTCGCGCAAAGGCGGATTTTGCCGTGCAGTGCTCTTTTGTGGCTGTCGAGCGGGATGACCGGAACCGGGCAGCGCTTTCGGACCGGATAGGCAGCAAAATAGCTGACTATGACCGGTACAAATTCACGGCGCAACAGGCTCGCGCGTTGAATATCTTTTTTGACCTGGCCCAGGAATACGAAGACATCTGCTATTTGTATCATCTGCCGGTAGAAGTGCTGCGGCTTTTTTTTGGCATGCCCGCGGAACTGTACATTCGCGACGACAACGGGTTTTGCCTGCGCACTTCCAAGCTCGGGCCGCCCACGCCTCTGCCCGGTCTTGAGGACTTGAGCGAAGGACCCGTCCATGTCGGGCTCTGGTGGTTCTTTCCCGCCAGGGGCCGGGCGGATGCGACGGTCGCTCCGCCGGTCGCGAGCGGCGCGGAAAGCGGAGGCTACGGTTTCGACATGCCCGACGATCGCCGGATTCTGGCTGTTCTGGCCCTGTGCCCCGAGATCCCGCTGACCGAACACGATCTGCTGTATTACGAAAAATTTTCCAACCGGCTGGGGTTTTGCCTGCACAACCGGCTGCTGGCCCAGAAAAACAAGGAACATATCCAGTTCGTGCGTAACCTGGTGCATGACATAGGGCACAACGTCATAGCGCCCAATTTGTATTTCAAGCTGCTGATTCGCCAGATGGCGGGCATGATTACGGCGCTGGACGGCCTGGCCGCGGACCTTGCCGCCGAACCCACTCCGGCGTCCGTTCAGTCCCTGAGACATCTGCACACGCGCATTGAGGAGCAATACCAGGAAATAACCCGGCATTTTCAGCAGAGCAGTTTTTTTCTGGAAACCCTGCTGCGGCAGAGCCATTTCGAGCAGGGTCAATACGTGTTGCAACGCAGTTTTCTGGATATCGTGCGGCGGGTCGTGGAACCGCAGCTTGAACGGTATCGCGTCCGCTTTCAGGAAAAGGGCATCCGGGTGGAAGAGGCCTGGCCGGACGGCGAAACGTCTTTGATGGTGGAAGGGGACAGGGGCCTGCTCAGCCAGGTCATGGCCAACCTTTTTTCCAACGCCGTGAAATATACCCGCGAATCGTCACCCGGATCGGGCATGCTGATGCGCTGCACCGTCAGCCTGATTTCTGATTATTTCGGGAAGGATAAAAGCGGGGTTCGCGTCGCCGTTCTGACCAGCGGCCGGCACATTGATAAACAGGAAGCGCTCATGCTGTTCACGGAAAGCTTTCGAGCTTCAAATACGGACGGCGAGTACGGCAGCGGCCACGGGCTGCATTTTATCGAACTCATCATGCGGCAGCACCACGGCGATGCGGGGTATGCGGCGCGGGATGAGGGCAACGAGTTTTACCTGACTTTACCGCGCAGCACAGAAGATGCGTGAGAAACAGCGGAGGATGTATGTCTTTGAGCAGCGAACAAATCGGGACCGCCGTTGAAAAACGCATGCCCGCCTTTCTGAAGGATTTGGAAGAGTGGGTGGGCATTGATTCCAACACCGGCAATATGGACGGCAGCCGCCGTATCGCGGGCATGCTGAAAAAGCGCATTGAAAGCGCGGGCGGCACGTATGAAGAGCGTGTCTCCACCGAAAAAGGCGGCGTGCATGTCATCGCCCGCTTCAAGGGTACGGGCAAAAAAAAGGCCGCGCTTATCGTGCATACGGATACGGTATTCAACACGCGGGACGGCAAGTTTCCTTTCCGTTATGACGAAAAAAGCGGCCTGGCCTATGGGCCCGGCGTGGGCGACTGCAAAGCCTCGGCCCTGATGGCCGTGCACGTCTTCGAAATTTTTGCGGAATTGAAGCAGCGGCCTTTTGGCGAGCTTATCGTCTATTTCGACGCGGAAGAAGAAGGCGGCGGTTCCGTCATGGAACGGGCCATCGCCGTGGAACTGGCCAAAGAATCGGATTATGTGTTCCTGGCGGACACGGGCCGTCCGGGTTTCGGCGTGGTCAGCAAGCGTAAAACCAACGGCAGCTATACGTTCACCATCGAAGGGGTGGACGGCCACGCGGGCAACGCTCCGCACGCCGCGGTCAATGCCCTGCTCGAAGCCTGCCATCTCGGAACGCGTCTGGCCGCTCTGGGCAGCCCCATGCCCTCCGATCCCTGGAACTACACCACCGAGGCCCTGAAGAAAAAGGGCGTCCGCGACACGGGCCAGTTCATCCCCGCCAACGTGCTGAACGTGGCGTCTCTGCATTGCCCCAACGACAAGAGCAACGTGGTGCCCAACGCGGCGACCCTGCTTGTCAACCTGCGCTGTTATGAGCAGAGCGAGCACGAGCGCATCGTCGGAGAAATGGAAAAACTGGTCGCCAACCCCGTGGTGCCCGGCGCCAAGATCAGCATGACAGGCAGCCAGGGGGCCAGACCCATGGAACTGACTCCCGAAGCCCGGAAGATGATCGACCTGTACAGCGCCATCGCCAAACGCGAATGCGGCCGGGACGTGGTTGAGTGGACTGCCGGGGGCGTGACCATGGCCAACCAGACGGCGCAGATCTGCCCCACCATCGACTCTGTGGGCGTGGACACGGACCCCATGGTGGAACATTCCGAGCGGGAAGTTATGGAGCCGAAGCTTTTCATTCCCCGGACCGTCACTCTTTGTCATTTCATTCAGGAACTTCTGGGCTGAAGCGCTTGATTCTTTCCGAACGCATACGGCTTTTCCGCGGGCGGGTTGTATCCCGCCTGCGGGCATTGCCGGGCCGGTCCGGGCTGCCGGGCGACATCGGCACCTTGACGCCCGAGGCCAAAGCCGCGGCCGGCTGCTGTCTGGCCGCGGCCGCTATGTTTGTTGCCGGCCTGATCAGCGTGCTGGGCATGGGCGGCGCGCGGGGCATGCTGGCAAACATGACCGAAGAGTCGTTGCCCAGTCTGGAGGCGGCCGTGGTTATCGAGCAGCAGGTGTACGCCACCATGGCGCACCTGACGGTCTATTCCCTCACCGGCGACATGGTTCGCTATTCTCTGGCTCGCGAACTGCTGGCGAACATCAGGACAATGGCCGGATCGCAGGCGGCGCAGGCGGGCGGGCCGATTTTTCGGGAAAAAGCGTTGCCCGTGTGGGAACTGATCCGCAAGCTGGACCGGCTGATTGAAGAAGATCGAGGTCTGACCGAGAAGCTGATTGATCTGCGGGAGAAGCTGCGTGAAGATGCGGCCAGGCTGAAGCCGCCGCCGACCGACCTGGTCGGCCGCGCCCTGATCGCCAGCCTGCGGCGGGACCGCGCGGAGCTGGAAAAAGCCGAAGGGGCTTTCGCGGCCGCCGCGCCGGCCGCCGCCGATTGCCTTGCGAGTTTGCGCGAGTTGCGCCGGGGGCTGGACGCCGGCCTGGATATGGACAAGAGCCGCATAAAAATTCTTGACGCGCTGGCTGTCGAGATTCGGGGCATGGCCGCGCGTTCGGCCGGCGACATGGCTTCTGCCGCGAAAAATGCGGAAAGCGCCCTGCACGGAGCTATGCTGACCCTGATGGCGGCCGTGGGTTTGGGCTGTTTTCTGGCCCTGGGAGCGGCGGCCTTGCTTTTGCGCCGTTCCCGTGAGAAACAGAACGGCCATGATGCAGCATAGCGACCCCGAACCAAAAGCCCTGCGCGCCGCGCGCCGGTTCTGCCTTGACTGCCAGGGCGGTCTTGCTCTTTCCGTGCGCGAGTGTGCGGACAGAAAATGTCCTCTGTATCCCTGGCGCTTGCCTGATGCGCTGTCCGTACACCCCGAATACGGCCGGGCGCTGCGGGGCATACGTCGTTATTGCTTTGTCTGCGCGGCCGGCCGGGCCGAAATTCGTCGCTGTACCGCCGGAGAAGGCTGCGCGCTTTGGCCGTATCGTTTCGGAGTCGCGCCCGAGACGTACCGCCGTGTGATGGACCGTATCCGCAGGCCCAAGGAATTGTGGCTGCCGGGGTTCAAAGGCTGAAGAGCGATGTGAAGAGTGGCGCTTTCGCCTCTCCGGTGCGGGATACAAGAATGTTGCTCCCGCCTTTTGAGTAAAAGTGGTTCCGGTGCGAAGAAAGGTTGTTTTTTTCTTTAGTTGATCCGCCTCCCCGGCGCGGGCCAAGGGAGGAGGACGTGCCGTCCCCTCCCTTGGAACCCTCCCCTGCTTTTTGTTGTGCCGGGCGTAACGCTCTTGCCCTCTCTTGATTGTCCCTCCGGCCGGGCGAGCGTCTGTAAGGCTCCGGCGGCTTCCAGCAGGAGCCGCCTCCGCATTGCCGCCGCCTGTGTCCTGAGATCAAATCCTTTGATCTCACGGGCATCGTTTTGTCGCCTCCGCATCGTGCCGGAGGAGCCGCAACCGCAGGCAATACCCGACATGCATCGTGCCGGAGGGCGCTTGTTCTGCCAAAAGGCGAAACGCGGGGTGCAGGGGCCGCGCTCAGCGGCCCTTGCCGCAGGGGTGGATTCAAAAGGAGGGGGCTGCGAAGCCACCCTCCTTTTGCCCCCGCCGGGGAGGCGGACCAACTAGATCAAAAAAACAACTTTCCTTTTCACCGGAACCACCCCCACAACAAAGCGGGAGCCTCACTCTTCAAAAAGGCTACCTGCAACCCGCAATCGCCCTGGGCATGCCCAGCGGCGGCATTTCCTCGAACAGAAGATGCGCCGCTTTCAGCAGCTTTTTTTCCGCAAAGGCCGGAGCAAGCAATTGCAATCCCACCGGCAGGTCGGACTTCGCGCCCAGCCCGGCCGGCATGCAAATGCCCGGCAGGCCCGCCAGGTTCAGGGACAGGGTCAGGGCGTCGCGCATATACACGGTCACCGGGTCTTCGCTGTTGCGGCCCAATTCCCAGGCGGTCATGGGCGCGGCGGGCGCGGCCAGGAAATCGCATTTTTCAAAGGCCGCCAGATAATCCTGCTGAATCAGCCGGCGCACCTGGGCGGCTTTTTTGTAATAGGCGTCGTAATACCCCGCCGAAAGCACGAAGGTGCCCAGCAGAATGCGGCGCTTGACCTCTTCGCCCAGCCCCTTGGAGCGCGAACCCACATACATGTCCACCAGTTCCTTGGCGTCCGCGTCGCGCAGGCCGTAGCGCACGCCGTCAAAGCGGGCCAGGTTGGTGCTGGCTTCCGCCGGGCTGAGGATATAATAGGCGGCTACCCCGTATCGGGTATGGGGCAGAGAGACTTCCACCAGTTCCGCCCCCATGTTTTTGGCCGCGTTCAGGGCGGCGCGGCAGCTTTCGTCCACTTCCGGCTCGTTGCCTTCCCAGAATTCGTGGGGCAGCCCGATGCGCACGCCTTTAAGATCACCCCCTTCACGCAGAGCGGCCAGGTAGTTTTCCGCGGGCAGCGGCGCGGACGTGGCGTCGCGCGGGTCATGCCCGGAAATAACTTGCAACAGCAACGCGGCGTCCGCCACGGAACGGGCCAGGGTTCCCACCTGGTCCATGGACGAGGCGTAGGCCACAACGCCGTAGCGGGACACCCGGCCGTAGGTTGGTTTCACACCCACGCAACCGCAGAGGGACGCTGGCTGGCGAATGGAGCCGCCGGTGTCGGAACCCAGCGCGCCGAACACCTGGCAGGCGGCCACGGCGGCGGCCGACCCGCCGCTGGACCCGCCGGGCACGCGGGAAGCGTCCCAGGGGTTGGCCGTAGCCTGCAAGGCGGAAGGTTCGGTGGTGGACCCCATGGCGAATTCATCCATGTTGGTCTTGCCCACGATGACGGCCCCGGCGTCGACAAGCAGCCGGACCACGTGGGCGTCGTAAAAGGGCGTAAAATTTTGCAGCATGCGCGAGGCGCAGGTCGTTGGGTGGTCTTTCAGACAGATGCAGTCTTTGAGGGCGATGGGCACGCCCCAAAGGGGTTTCGCCGGGTCCGGGCCTGCCGCGTCCATGCGTTTTGCTGTTTCCAGGGCCTTGTCCGCCAACAGCGGCGGGACCATGGCTTTCAAAATCCCGTCTGTGGCCGCGATGCGCTCAAGACAGGCGTTCGTCGCGTCAACGGCCCGGATTTCCCGGCCGGCCAGGGCGTCACGCACGGCGAGCAAAGATTGGGAGTACAGGGTAGACATAACCGGATCCTTCAGCCCACGATCTTGGGCACGATGAAAAAACGGCCGTCCTGCTCCGGCGCGCCGGCCAGCAGTTCGTTCCTGGTGTTGTGTTTCGCGGCGGCATCCTCGCGCGGCGCGGCCGGCGGAACGGCAAGAGGCCAGTACAAAGGCTCGACCCCTTCAGTATTCACTTCGCCGAGAGTATCCATCAGGGCCACAATATCCTTGAACTCACGGGCATAGCGTTCCAGCGCGGCTTCCTTGTCCGCCGGGGCCAGACCCTCGGTCAGGTCGAGACGGGCCAGGCCGGCGACCGCCAGAACCCGTTCCAGGCTTTCTTTCATATTCTCTCCATTCTTAGGCTATGGCGGCAATATAATTTATCTTTTCCAGGCCTTATTGAATCTGACCTTGATGTCCTCGGGATTCGCCGGAACAAAGCCTTCGTTGACCGGAGTGAACAGGTGCAAGCGCTGGCTGGCCTTGCCGGACGAAGACCAGGTGATGGGAGCCATGCTCCAGGATATGTTCGTATGCCCGGCCAGGGCCGCGTTCACGGCGCCCTGCGTCCAGCCTTGAGGAATGTCCATGGTCGCGGCAAAGCGCACAAAATCGTAACCCAGCCCCGCCCAGAAATCCGGTTCGCCATGGCCGGCCCTGGCAAAGGCGGCTTGCAGGTTTTCCGCGGCCGGGGTCGGCGCTTTCAGGTTCCAGGCGCCGGGAAAAACCCCCATACCGTAATAGTGGGCGTCAATGTGATCGTTGTTTGTCAGCCCCTGCTCCCAGAGCGAAGTGCCGAGCAGCACCTGCCGGGTTTCGCGGAAGTAGAAGAGGTTGGGAACGATCAGTTCCATGTGTTTCCAGGTGTCGGGCAGAAAAATGGCCTGAAAGGAAACGCCGGGCGCGCGGTCGACATTTTTGTTGGTGCCGAGAAAGGACCCGATGAACTTGTTCCAGGTATCCGGCGCCTTGGCGGGGTATTTGGAACGCAGGGCAACGCTTGCGCCCCGCGCTGCGGCCTGCTGCTCGAAAAGGTCCGCCATCCGCTCCATATAGGGGTCATTGTCCGGCATCAGAATGGCGTAACGCGTCACGCCCAGTTCCTGGGTCAACTGGAACAGCGCGGCCATCTGGTCTTCAGGACCGGGGAAAAAGCGCCAGCCGGCCCGGCCTTCCTCATTGCCCGCCCCAAGTGTGGGCATAAAGGTCAGAAAAGCCCTGCTGCCGGTCAGGCCTCTGGCCTGGGCCGCGGCAAAATCCTGCCCGCGCAGGGGGCCGCCCACCACGGTCAGCGTCGGCGGCAGGGCGGCCAGCTTGTCCAGCCAGTCGGGCTGTTGCGTGTCCAGCAGCACCAGGCCGATATCGTGGCCGGCCGCGGCGAATTCCTTGCGGGCTGTTTCCGCGCCGCGTGCCACTTTGGACCCGATCTTGCCCAGAGATCCGCTGAGCGGAAGGGCCATGACCAGGGTCTTGCCGCTCAGCGGCACGATGACGGTGGACGCGGCGGGGGCTGTCGGAGCGGCCCAGGAAGCGAAAATATCCGGTTCCGCCAGAGCGCTTCCGGCCCGCAGGGCATCGACTTCGGCCTTGGCGGCCTCCCGGCCGCCGGGCTCAAGGCCCGCCCGCCGGATCTGCTCCAGCTTCACCAGGGCATGGGGATAGGCCTTGCTGTTTTCGGGCGTCGCCAGCGCGGCAAGGCCGTTCAGACCCGCCGGGGTGGCCTTGTGCAGGGCGTCGAACAGCATGTATTCCATGGCCATGCGCTGGTTTTTGTCCGGAGCCTTGGCGTACAGGGCGGTAAGGCTTGCCAGCGCTTCCTGCGCCGCGCCGCGCTCCCACTGCCCGGCGGCCAGAAACAGGGCGCAGGCGGCCCGCAAGCTGAAAGGCCGGTTCTCGTCGTTCAGCACCGCATTGGCCCTGGCAGTGGCGTCATAGCGGGAAAATTGATCCAGGGCGGCCAGAAAGGCGTCCTGCCATTCCTTGCCCGCGTCCGCTTTGGCGTCGGCGCTTCTCCAGCGTTCCAGAGCGGTGACGCTCAGATAGGCCCGGCGGTTGGCCAGGGACGACAGGGCCAGAACCCGCGAAATCCGCGCCGTGTCGGCTTGCGACAGGCCGGGACGGGAGGAAATCTGGGTGGCTATCTGCTCGGCCTTGGCCATATCGCCGGCCGCAAGCGCCGCTTCAGCCCCTTCCACGGAAATTTCGGCGATGGCGGCGCGCTGCGCAGCGCCGCCTTGCGCGGCGCGGCCCGGATCGCCGGCGTCGATGCTTTTTTTGAAGCAGCCGCCAAGGGCCAGACAAAGACACACAAGCAGCAGCGCCGGGGAAAAAACCGGCACGCGCCGGCGCAAACGCGATACAATCTGTTTCATGGCTTACATCCGGATAGGAGATGGTCTGAGGCAGACCTGCATAGGACTGTGTACACTACAGCGCTTCACCATGCTTGTCTATCAGGTAGCGGCCGGCTGGCGTCAGGCTTCGCCGGCTTGAAATCTGCCTGCAACGCCGCCCGGAAGCAAAAGCCCGCATTTCAGTCGACGGTGTGGCCGGCCAGACGCAAGGCTTCGGCGGCGGCCTGAACCTGGTCCGCGCGCACCAGAAAATAGCCGGTGCTGAAGGTGGTGACGTAATAGATGCTGATTTTTTCCGCGGCGATGATGGCGCTGAGGTTGGCCACCACACCGGACAGGGAAAGGTCCAGATCCGCGCGCAGCATAAAGGCCCGCCAGCCTTTGTCCAGCTTCATGCCGGACCCGGAAGAAGGCAGCGCTTCCTGGGGCAGCACCAGGGAAATTTCGCCGCCGTCCCGGGCCGTGGCGAAAAAAGAGCCTTCGGGTACGGCGGGCACGGGTGCGCCGGGGGCAAGGCGGCACAAGGCGTAAAGTTCGGGCAGCAGCGCAATGCGGAAAATGAAGGCCTTGCCGTTGGCCTGGGCTCGTTCCATGCGGCGCAGGTTGCGGCGGCGCGCAGCGTCGGCCATGCGGCGGCGGTCTTCCTGCGTTTCGGGAATGAGTGGCCGTACGACCGTGGGGCGGCCCTCTTCATTGAGGGCCACGTAAGTCAGATAGGCGGTGCCCACGTGCCGAAGCTCGCCGGTATAGGGATTTTCGGCCTCAATGCGCGCGCCTACCTCAATGGAACTTTTGTGCGCCATGTTCGCCGAGGTTTTGAAGACCATGTCCTCGCCCATGCGCACCGGGCTTTTGAAATCCATGCGGTCCACGGAAACCGTGACCACGCGCGTGCCCGCGTGGCGCATGGCGGTCATGCCGCCCGCCGTGTCCAGGTGGAACAAAATGTAACCGCCGTGCATCACGCCGCTGGTGTTCGATTCCGCGGGTTGCGGTTTGTGCCGCATCTCCAGGCGGCTGTGGCTGATGGGTTTGCCGTCTTTGACCATAGAGCGCTCCGTCATACCGTGAAATGCACCTTGCCTTTACCCAGAAGGTCATGCAGGTGGATGATGCCCAGCAAAAAATCGCCTTCGCGGACGACGGGCAGCACGGTAATGGCCGATTGCTCCATCAAGTCCAGCAGTTCGGCCACGGACTGGTCCGCCTTGCCGTGCCGCGGGTTCAAGGTCATCACCGAGGATACGGGCGCGGCAAGGTCCAGAGCGCCCCGCGCGACGCGCCGGCGCACGTCGCCGTCAGTCACGATGCCGGCCATGCGGCCGTCGCTGTGCGTGATCAGCACCGCGCCCAGGCCCCCGGCATCCAGCACGGCCAGGGCCGCGGCCAGGGTCGCGCTTTGCAGCACAACGGGCAGGTCCTGGGTGTGCATGACCTCGGAAATTTTCAGGCGCAGACGCTGCCCCAGGCTGCCGCCGGGGTGAAAG
>JAVBRE010000215.1:0-13002 GCA_031548325.1 Desulfovibrionaceae bacterium | reverse complement strand
GGGGCTTCGCCCCTGCACCCCGCCAGGGGCATGCTGCCCCTGGACCCCGCATTGCAGGCAGCGATTCGCCGCAAAGCGGCAGCACATTGCCCGAGAAGGGCTGCCAAAAGGCCGCCCCCCCCCCGGCTGCGTCTTCCGGCCAGCAGGGCAGCCTGTTCGACCTGGCGCCCGCTCCGGCGGCTCTGGACCTGCCGCGCATCGAAGGGGCAGGCGATCTGCCGCCCCTGACCGGGCCTGTTCTGGCTCTTGTGCCGCAGGAAAGCGACGGAAGCGCGGCTGCCGCGGGCATTGTGCTGGCCTGCGGCACGGGTGAATGGCTGTACGGAGGTCCTGCGGCCGATCTGCTTCAGGTGCTGGAAGGCAGCGATATTCTGTTGGCCGTTCCCGATCTCAAGGCCTTGTATGGCCTGGACGCGGCCTGGGCGAAACTGCCCGTGGATCGTTGGTTTGACCTTTCCCTGGCGGCTTACTTGCTGAACCCCGAAGAGCGGGACTATTCCTGGGCCTCGTTGACGCGACGCTGGACCGAGCAGGCGCCTGTGGAAGACAGCCCGGCGGCCCATCCCGGGTTTTTCGCCCTCGGCCTGCACGGCCTGTTTGCCGAGCGCCTGGCCGCGGCCGGGCAGGGCAGCCTGATGCGGGACCTGGAAATGCCGCTGATTCCTTTGCTCTTCGCCATGGAGCGGGCCGGGGTGCGCATCGACCAGACAGCCTTCAAATCTTTTCTGGCCGAGGTGCAGGCCGATCTGGACCATCTGGACGGCGAGATTCACCATCTGGCGGGCGGACCGTTCAACATCCGTTCTTCCCAGCAACTGGGGGATGTGCTTTTCACCCGCCTGGGCCTGCCCAAAGCCGGTAAAACCAAAGGGGGCCTGGCTTCCACCGCTCAGGAGGCGCTTGAGAAACTTGCCGGCAAGCATCCGATCATCGACGCCATTCTGGACTACCGCACCCTGGAAAAGCTGCGCTCCACCTACCTGGAACCCCTGCCTCGCCTGGCCGACGCCGAAGGCCGCATTCACACCACTTTCAATTTGCTGGCCACAGCCACAGGGCGCTTGTCGTCCAGCAACCCGAATTTGCAGAATATTCCCGTGCGCGGCAAATTCGGGCCGCGCATGCGGGCCTGCTTTGTGGCTTCCCCCGGCAACTTGCTGGTTTCGGCCGATTACTCTCAAGTGGAATTGCGCATTCTGGCCCACATGGCCCAAGATCCCATCCTCATCGACGCTTTTCTCAAGGGCGAAGACATTCATAGCCGCACGGCGGCCCTGCTTTTTGACACGCCCGGCGGGCAGGTGACCCCGGAACAGCGTCGCCACGCCAAGACCATCAATTTCGGTCTGGTCTACGGCATGGGGCCGCAGCGGCTCGGTCAGGATCTGGGTATTTCGGTCAAAGAAGCCAAGGCCTTTATCGACCGCTATTTTGAGCGCCTGGGCGCTTTGCGCGAGTTTTACGATTCTGTGGAAAAGGACGCCCGCGAGCGCGGTTTTGTAGTCACCCTGTCCGGCAGGCGGCGTTATATTCCGGATATCACCTCGCAAAACAACCAGATACGGTCTCAGGCCCGGCGTCAGGCCATCAACGCGCGGGTGCAGGGCAGCGCGGCGGACGTCATCAAAATGGCCATGCTGGGCGCGGCCCGCGATGCTGAGCTGAAAAGGCTGGGCGCGAGGCTGGTTTTGCAGATTCACGACGAACTGATGCTGGAAGCGCCGGAAGCGAACGCCGAAGCCGTCGGCAAGCGGCTGGCCGCCGTCATGGGTTCTGTCGCGCCGGGCGGGGAGGCGCTCAGCGTGCCGCTGGCCGTGGATTGGGGCGTGGGACAAAGCTGGGACAAGGCGCACTGAGGAAAGCGCCTACTTGCCGAGAAAAGATGCGCATCGGGCCCAAGCGCGGTGAAAAAAGGAAAGGGCGGGGGAAAGGAGTTTCGTCCGCCGGGGTATGCGCCGCAAATATCTGTAGGTGGCTTCGGGAACAAGCCGGCGGACTCCTTCCATGTCTCCCGCTTTCAGCAGAGCGCGCACCTGTGAAGCGCTTACCGGCGTTCCGTCCTGTTCCATGCGCGGAATGACATGCAGCGCTACCCCCATACCCGGCAGAAGATCGCGCATGATGCGGTTATATTCACGCGTGACGACGCAAAACGGTTCTTCGCCCACGAAGCGGCGCGTAATTCTCAACGCGGGCGCGATAACGGCGCCGAACACGGCCACATCCATGGACGCGTCCACAGGAACGGGCGTCTTTTCTTTTGTAAAATAGCCGGGAAAGGAAAATGCGGAGATGATGAATTTCCCGCTGGCAACGAGCAGAATACGGTCCGCGACGTGCTTTGTGCCCTCACGCATCAGGCGTAGGCGGACGCGGAAGGGAAAAATGGACAAATCTTCCTGCACGGCGAAGACATAGAGATAGTCGACGTTCTGCAATGCCGCTTCAATAAGGTAGGCATGGCCGTTGGTAAAAGGATTGCAATTCATGACGATCGCGCCGACGGTCTTTCCGTCCGCAATGGGGTGCGCGGGGATTTTTTCCAGCCATTTTCGGAGCTGTCCGTTTTTTGCATGATGTTTTTGCAAGGACGATTGCAAATAGCGGACGGCCCGCCGTTGCAGATGCCGTTCGGATACGGCCGGCAAAGGCGGAGCGGGCGAAGGGCGCCGCAATACATCGATAATGCCTTCTGCAATGGCCTGGTTGCCTTTGTTCGCCACATGCGTCATGTCGAAAAAAACCTCGCCCCAAGGATGGGGGCGGTCAAAAAGCGGTTGCAGATCATGTACCCAGGGGTGGACTTTCAGTTTTTCCCATATGTCTGCATACCGCCGTTCGCGTGAGGGCAGAGGAGGTCCGGGGCAGAGCTGATCGCCCCCGGCGAGAGTTTCGCACAGATCCTGATAGGAATGAGAAGCCAATATGCGTTCATGCGTGGAGGGAGAACGGACGTCGCAAACATTGGGATATCGGAAAAAGAAAAAACCGCATTCTCGTTCGCGGCAGTACCGCGCCATGCCCAGAACGTATTCGAAAAACGGCTGCCTGGCATTGATGTTCAAAGTGTCAATCAGCAGCGCATGGTCGCCGGGTTGCAGCGGCAGAGAGCGTAATTGCAGCCAGCAGTTCGGGATTTTGGTTCCTTTGGTCCCGAGATTGACCACCCGGTAGCGGTTTGGGAAAACGGCGTTGCATCCGCGTTGCAAAAAGCTCGCTATGGTGTGCGTGTCGGGACTTCCCGGGCAGAAAACAAGTGACGCTCCCATCAGATATATGTGGTTCTCGAATATCGCCGGCTGGTCTGTCGTCACTCTTTGATTATCGCGTATGCTCAGGTGCCGCGTTGTGCAGTTTATATGGCATATGGCGCTGTTCTTGATGAACAAGCCCCTGCCGCACGTCAGTTCGCGGTATTCTTCGGCGGAAACCCCATTCGTAAGAACGCCCAGGCCGGACAGATAGGAAAAGGCAAGCCTGCGCCAGTCGTTGCGGTCGTATTGCTTCCGGCACAAGGATCCGGCAGCGGGGGCTTCACCCTTCACAGCTTTCCCTCGCCCGCGTCCGCCACCCGCAGGGTAAGAGTGAACGCCGCTCCCGAATTTGATTCATTGCCGCGCGCCCGGATTTCGCCGCCCCAGGCGTTGACGAAGGCATGCACGATGGAAAGCCCCAAACCCATGCCTTTATGGGCTTCCTTTGTGGTGAAGAAGGGGTCGAAGACGCGGTCTTCCAGGCCCCTAAGACCCGGGCCGTTGTCCACAACCCTGAGGCGCAGCCGGTCCGCCTCGCAAACGCCCATGCAGATGTCGATGGTTTTTCCTGGCCGTTCCACGGTATCCAGAGCGTGCATCGCATTGACCAGCAGGTTTATGAGCACTTGCTCCAGTTGCACGGGATTGGCGTGCACCGGCGGCAATTCGTCGGGAAGCCCCACGTTGACCGTGATGTTGTGGACCAGAAGCTGCGTTCCCACCAGAGCCAACGCGCCGTCCACGGCTTCGCGCAAGGACACGGCCGCAGGCGGCGTGATGTCGTCCTGCATGACCAGGGCACGCATGTGGCTGATAATCTGCTGGATTTTTTCCGCCTGGCCGAGAATCAGGCTGATCCGTTCCATTACCCGCGATGGTGGAACATCATCGCCCTGTTCCAGCAGCATTTGCAGGCCGCTGGCATACAAATGCAGAGCCGAAAGGGGTTGGTTGATCTCGTGGGCGATGCCGCCGGCCAGGGTTCCCATGGCTTCCAGTCTGCGCAGGTGTTGCATGCGGATGGCCAGGTTGTGGCGGTCGGTTATGTCTTCAAGCATCATGACCAGAGCCCGCACGTCTTTCTTGCGGGTCAGAATGGGGCAGGCCACCAGCCGAAAATGGCGATTTTCCGCGCCCGCGGTCAGCAGGCTGAATTCTTTTTCCTGATTCTTTTTTTCACGCAGAGCCCGGCGGAAGATGCAGTTTTCGTCAAGGAGTCTGTCTCCGGTTTCGCAACACTGGCGGTGCAGAATGTCGCATATGGGCGTGCCGCGGGCGGCCGCGTCGCCGAACCATTCCACCAGCCTGGGGTTGACCGTGACCGCGTGCAGTTGCGGGTCCAGCAGGGCGATGCCGAGGGTCAGGTTGTCCGCTATGCTGCGGTAGCGCTGCTCGGAAAGGTCCAGGGCGTGCTGGGCGCGGACCCCGGCCGTGATGTTGATGCCTATTTTCAGCACCAGCTTGCGCCCGTCCAGATCGTCAAATGGATACGAGTGCACGCGAAAGGCCGTGTTGGTCGTGGCGCTGGCCCATTCGTGCACCTGGATGGCGCCCGCTGTGAATACGGAAAAAGGCGGACAGTGCGCGCAGGGGCTGCCGCGGCCGTACAGGGCCTGATAGCAGGGGCGGCCTTCGGACCGGCCGAAAAGCTGTCTGGACATGCGGTTGTCAAAACGGATGACGCGGTCCTGGTCAATAAGCATCACATAGGCGGGCAGTACGTCGAGCAGTTCGAACATGCGCGCCCGTTCGGCGCGCAGATCCGGGGTTTTGCCCGCGTCCGGCGGACCGGGAGTGATAAAGATGCAGCCGGGGCGCGACAGGATCAGAAAATCGGCGACAGAACCGTTTTCACAGGTCAGCTTGAGGGTAAAAGGCGAAAAGTCGCCGCCAAGCTGCTGTTGCCGGGCGCGCTCAAGCGCGGCCAGGTTATGGGGGCTTGCCAGGTCCCGCGCCAAGCGAGGCATAAATTCTTCGGTCGACCAGCCGGTCTGGGGCATGATGATTGACGCGGCATAGGAAAAGCCGCTTTGCGCGGCGCCGGGTTCGTCGGCGATTTTCGCGATGAAAGCCGCCGCTTGCGGCGGAAGTTGCGCCGTGTCGGCGGGCATGGCGGCAGGACCCGCGGCTGGCTCATTGTGCTGCATCAAATGATAGTGGGCTTTTTCGCCGTGATGTCAAGCGCGGAAAGCGGAGTCTTAAGGCTTGAAGCGACGCCGGGCGCGGTGTATGAACTGTCATTCCCTCTGACCTTTCTGCCGTCATCCCAAAGGAGACCTTATGCAAGCCGGAATATGCCAACATGCCCACCTGTGCTGCGCCGACCTTGACGCCATGATCGACTTCTGGGTCAAGGGTTTTGGTGCGACCTTCGAGGAATTTCGTCAGTTCGGCGAAAACAGGGGCGCCGTGCTGGACATGCGGAGCGCGACAAAACTGTACCTGAAAGAAATGCCTTGCCAACGGCAGGACGCCGCATCTCCCCGCGCCGGGGTGGAGCATCTGGGCGTGGATGTCGAAAACCTGGACGCCTGCCTTGAACACCTTGTGTCGCTGCCCGGCGTGGAACTGACGCGCCCGCCTTTCTTGTCGAAAGTCGCCCGCTGTGCTTTCGTCAGGGGTCCCGAGGGCGTCCTGGTCGAAATCATGGAACCGTTGCAGAAGACCGCCTGACCGCCCTCATGCGCGGGAACGAAGAAAGCGCCCCCCCGTGAGGAGGCGCTTTCGTCGTTAAAGGATATGGCGTCCGTTAATAGCGGTTCAAGGTCCAGACCACGCGCCCGGCAAGCGCTTCGCCGATCTTGTCGGTAGTCAGGGTCAGTTCGGGATGTTGGGGATTTTCGGCGCGCAGAAACAGTTCTCCGGCGGGCCCGAGAAACACCCGCTTCATTACCAGGCCTTCATATGGCAGCCGAATGGCGTATAGTTCGCCGGATACGGCCTGTTTTTGCGTGGTGTCGACACCGACATAGGCGCCCTTGCGGATAAGGGGTTCCATGCTGGTGCTGTCCAGTTGAAAGACCTTCAGCCCCGGCACTGCGTACGAAAGGGGCACGCTCAGTTTGCCGACAACCTTGGGGCCGGCTGCGGAGTTCGCCTGGTCCCCCGCTTCGAGGTCAGGCCAGCGCTGCATGGAGTACACGCTCACGATTTCGCTTTTGGCGTCGGGATCGCTGTAAAGCGCCACGTCTTCATATGTGTTGAGAGCGGCTGTCGCTTCCACCGGCGCGTAGCCCATTTCCGTTCGTAAATACATAGGGCCGGTGCCCTTTTTCAGCCAATCGGGGTTTAACCCGAAACGTTCGAACAGCTTCATGCACCAGTCCGCGGGGACCGAATTGCGGCGCTTGGCGTCGGAAATACTCGACTGCCGAATATCGAGCACATTGGCCAGTTCGACCTGGGTTCTGGTGTTCGTCGCATGCTTGATGCGCTCGAAAACCTCTTCAAAGTTTGACACGGAACCCTTCTCCTGTTTGGAAGGCATACGATATTCACCATACACCTGTACCGAAAATGTTGCACAACCCGAGAATGTTCCACCACTGGGATTGATCTGCGACAAGAGTAAAGCGTAATCTCCCACTTATCAAGTGTGATATGCAATTTTTCTTGTATATATGTGATTTCTCATGCCGTCTTATCGGGTGTTCACTGTGCTGCGGGCGCGGTCAGGGCAGCGCCTGACGTAAAAATCGCAAGAAACCGTCTTCTGGGGTAAGAATTAGGCGAGTTTTGTCACGCAACGTGCTTTTGTATGCTTCAAGACTGCGAGAAAAATCATAAAAATCAGGTGATTGAGAAATAGCCAAGGCAAAGACGCGGGTGGCCTCCGCATCGCCTTCTCCGCGCAGAATTTCACTTTTTTTGCGGGCTTCGGCAAGCAGCACCGCGCGGTCGCGGTCCGCGGTGGATTTGATGATGGTGGAGTCTTTTTGCCCTTCAGAGCGGTATTCCGTGGCCTGGCGTTCGCGTTCGGCGGTCATGCGGTTAAAGATGGCGCGTTGGTTTTCCGGGGGCAGGTCAGTGCGCTTGATGCGCACGTCGATGACTTCAACTCCGTATTCCTTGGCCTGGGAGTTGGCCTGGGTCCTGACTTTTTCCATGATTTCCTGACGACTGGTCGAAACCACCTCTGTCAGGTCGTAGGTGCCGACCACGACGCGCAGTTCGGAATAGATGATGTCGTCAAGCCGCGACTGGGCGTTGGGTATGGTGCGCAGGCGCTGGTAGAAGACGAGCGGGTTGGCGATGCGCCATCTGGCGTAGTTGTCCAGCAAAATGGCCTTTTTGTCCTTGGTCAGGGCTTCGGCCGAGCGGGCGTCGTAGTTCAGCAGACGCGAGTCGAAATAGAGCACGTTCTGAATGAAGGGCAGCTTGAAGTGCAGGCCCGGGCCCAGATAGGTGTCGCCGACGGGTTTGCCGAGCTGCAAGATCAGGGCTTTCTGGGTCTGATGCACCGTGAACACGCTCTGCGTGAAAACCAGGATGAACAGAAAGCCGAGGGTAATCAGGGTAAAGTATTTTTTTTGCATTATTTTACCTCCCCGGCAGGCATCGGCCCCAGCGGCAGAAGGGGCAGGGCGCGGTTGCCGACGTCCTTGGGCATGATGATTTTTTCCATGCCCGGAGCGGAGAGGATGTTTTCCATGGCTTCAAGGTACATGCGTTTCTTGGTCACGTCCTTGGCCTTGTTGTATTCGGCCAGCACGGCGAGAAAGCGCTGGCTTTCGCCTTGCGCGCGGCGCAGGGTGGTTTCTTTGTATGCTTCGGCCTGGTTGACGATCTCCGCGGCCATACCCTGGGCTTCGGGCATGATTTTGTTGCGGTAGGCTTCGGCCTCGTTGGTGGCCTTCGCCCGATCCTCGCGGGCGGAAGCCACGTCTCTGAATGCGGTCATGACTTCTTTGGGCGGGTGCACGTCCTGCATCTGCACGTTGAGCACGGAGATGCCCGCGTTGTAACTGTCCAGAATATTTTGCAGCAGTTTCTGGGTTTCGATCTGAATCTGTTCTTTGCCTTCGGTCAGGGCCGCGTCAATTTTGCTTTTGCCGATAGCGTCGCGCATGGCGGCTTCGCCGGCGCTTTTTACGGTTTCGTGCTGCCGGGCCAGATTGAACAGAAATTTCTGCGAATCGTTGATGCGGTATTGGATGATGAATTGCACGGTCACGATGTTTTCATCGCTGGTCAGCATGGAGGCTTCTTCAGGCACGGGGCGCACCTGACTTTGCACCGCGGTCACGTTGGGCGGGGAACGAAAGCCCACTTCGATGCGCTGCACCTGGGTAACCTTGGGCTTCAGATCTTCTTCAATGGGATAGGGCAGCCGAAAATGCGGCCCCGGTCCCACGGTACGGTCGTATTTGCCGAAACGCAGAATTACGCCTTCTTCGTCAGGGCTGACGATGAAAACGCCTGAAGCGATCCAAAGCACCGCCACGACCGCCAGCGCGATTTTTCCGGCCGGAAAGGAAAATCCTTTAAAGTTCCGGAATTTTTCGCCCAGATTGTCCATGCGAGGCGGCGGTGTTCCGCTTTCCGGCTTTTTTGCGCCGGGCTGCCTTTGCCGTTTCTCTTGCAGTTTTTCCCAATCCCAGTTCATAATAGCTAATCAATAGGGTAGGTATGGCCTGTTGGTCAAGACAAAACCGGTTCACTGTGTTTTCTTTACAAAAATATCATGGAGGCTCTGGCCCTATGCGTGTTCTTTCCTCTCATGTTTTTCGCGCCTATGACATACGGGGCCTGGTGGATGTCGATTTCGATCCGGAGTGGGTCAATTGCCTGGGCCTTGCCTGCGGCACTCTGTTTCAGGACCGGGGACAGACTCTTTGCGTAGTGGGCCGCGACTGCCGGGCCAGTTCCGCCGTTTACCGCGACGCTTTGGTCCGGGGCCTCACCGCCACGGGCATGCGCGTGCTGGACGTGGGCATGGTGCCCACGCCGCTTTTATACTTCGCGGTTAAACACCTGGGGGCCAGGGCCGGGGTTATGATCACCGCCAGCCATAATCCATCGGAGTACAACGGGTTCAAGGTCTGGTGCGGGGAATCGACCTTGCATTCCGGCGATATCATGGCCTTGCACGACCTCATGGATGCGGGGCGTTTCGTTTCCGGACAAGGCAGTTGCGAAACACGCGACATCGCGGGCGCCTATTACGCCGACGTTGCGTCGCGCGTGCGTGCGTCCCGCCCCCTGAAGGTCGTGGTGGACGGCGGCAACGGCGCGGGCGGAGAGTATTGCGTGGAACTGTTGCGCCGTCTGGGCGCGGATGTCACGCCGCTGTTCTGCGAGCCCGACGGATCTTTTCCCAACCATCATCCGGACCCGGTGGTGGAAGCCAATATGACCGCATTGCAGGCCAAGGTGCGTGAAATCGGCGCGGACCTGGGCGTCGGCCTGGACGGCGACGCCGACCGCATCGGCGCGGTGGACGAGAAAGGCCGTCTGCTTTACGGAGACGAGTTGCTGGCGTTGTTTGGCCGAGAGGTGGCGGCGCGCAAGCCCGGAGCCGTCATTCTGGGTGACGTGAAGTGCTCGCACCGCCTGTTTCGCGACATTGACGCGCACGGCGGCAAAGGCGAGATGGCCGCCACCGGGCACTCGCTGATGAAGGCGCGCATGCGCGAGGTGGGCGCGGAACTGGGCGGCGAAATGAGCGGGCACATGTTTTTCGCCGATCGCTGGCACGGTTTTGACGACGCACTGTATGCCGCCGCCCGGCTGCTCGAAATCGTCAGCGCCGCGAACGCGCCTTTTTCGACCCTGCTCGGCTGGCCGTCCAGCGCGGTGACCCCGGAAATCCACATGCCCTGCCCGGAAGAAGCCAAATTTAACGTGGTGCGAAAAGCCGGGGAATATTTTCGAGGCCGCATTCCCATGCTGGAAATAGACGGCGTGCGCCTGACTTTTCCCGACGGCTGGGCCCTGGTTCGGGCTTCCAATACGCAGCCCGTGCTGGTGCTGCGTTTTGAAGCGGAAAGTGAAAAACGTCTGGCCGAGATCCGGGATATTCTGGAAAAACCCCTGGCCGGCTGGGTGGCCGAGGCCGCAGCCGAAGCCGGGAGAGCGCTCCCGGCGGGAAAAGGCTGAGCCGTGGCGGGCTTTTCGCGACACGGCGGGCGGCCTTCCCGCAGGGATTCGGCAGATGCGCGCTCCGGGGCTTCCTTGCGGGCCTTTCGTCCCGTGTTGCTGACGGCGGTGATCGTCGTGGTCTGCTGGGCTTTCTGGACCAACAACCAGACCCGGCTGGCGGATATGGCCAGGCAGAACCTGCTCAGCGACGAGACCAAAAGTCTCGGCAAGCCCGAACAGGAACTGATCTGGGAACTGATGCAGGCCATCAGGAAGGAAAGCGGCTTTATTCTTGAGGTGCATATTTTGAACAGGCCCCCCCGGCTTGAGGCCCATGACGCCCAGCGCATCTACCTTGACGTGCTGCCCGGCCAGCGCCGCGCGTTTCTGACCTTGCCGCCCCTGGCGCGCCGCGCTCTGGGCGGAGAGTTCGTCAGGGATATGGAGCGTTCGCTGGAACAGGGTTTTGCGGAGAGCCGTTGGCAGGCCGCGCTGGGGCCGGCCGTAAACGCTTTGCGCCTGAAACTCGCGGAAGTGACCCGATGACGGCGGGCATTGGCGCGCTCAAGACGGTCCGGGCCTATACGGACGGCTCCTGTCTCGGCAACCCCGGACCCGGCGGCTGGGCCGCGCTTTTGTCTTATGGAGCGCTCGCGAGGGAACTGGCCGGCGGCGTGAACCGCACCACCAACAACCGCATGGAGATTCTGGCGGCGGTCATGGCCCTTGAAACCCTGCGCGAGACCTGCCGGGTGGAATTGTTCACGGATTCGCGCTATGTGCGCGACGCGGTGGAAAAGGGCTGGCTTGCGGCCTGGCGGAAAAACGGCTGGAAAACGGCCGCCAAAAAGCCGGTGAAAAACCGGGATCTCTGGGAACGGCTGCTGCCGCAACTCGCCCGGCACACAGTAAAGATGCACTGGGTGGAAGGCCATGCCGGACACCCGGAAAACGAGCGCGTGGATGTTCTTGCCCGTACGCAGGCCTGCCTGCCTGATCTGCCGCCGGACGAGGGTTACGAAGAATAGAGAAAAACCGCACCCGTTCCGGGGCTTCCAGGTTACGCCCGGCCGTAGGAATCTTCCAGCCGCACGATGTCGTCTTCGCCCAGGTAGCTGCCGGACTGCACCTCGATGATCTCCAGGGGCACCAGGCCGGGGTTTTCCAGCCGGTGCGTCACCCCCAAAGGAATGTAGGTGGACTGATCTTCGCCCAGCAGCATGGTCGCGTCGCCGTTGATGATGCGGGCGGTGCCGCGCACCACGACCCAGTGTTCCGCCCGGTGGTGGTGATATTGACTGGAAAGCACGCCGCCGGGGTTCACGATGATGCGCTTGACCTGAAAACGCTCCGCCCGGGCCAGCACCTCGTAGCTGCCCCAGGGCCGGTACACGCGCAAATGGGTGTCGCTTTCGGAGCGTCCGGCTTTTTTCAGGCCGGCCAGCAGATCCTTTACCCCCTGGGTCTTATTCCGGTCCATGACCAGCACCGCGTCGGCGGTTTCCACCACGGCCACGTTTTCCACATCCATGGCCGCCACCAGCCTGTTGCTGGAGTGCAGGTAGCAGCCGCGAGCGTTCTGGATGACCACGTCGCCGAACGCGGCGTTGTCCGCTCCGTCATGCTTCGCCTCATCATAAAAAGCGCTCCAGGATCCGAGGTCGTTCCAGCGGGCTTCCAGTTCCGTCATGCCCGCCTTGTCCGTTTTTTCCATCACGGCGTAGTCGATGGAATCGGAGGGAACGGCCGCAAAGGCCTCCTCGGCGAAACGGACGAAAGCCCCGTCCGTCTTGCGCGTGGCCCAGGCGGCGCGGCAGGCCGCGTACATGGCCGGGGCGAAGCGTTCCAGCTCCGCAAGATAGGCGGACGCGGTGAAAAGAAAAATGCCGCTGTTCCAGGTATAGCTTCCTTCCTCCAGCAGTTGTTCCGCCCTGGCGGCGTCGGGTTTTTCCACGAAGCGGGCCACGCGGAAGACTCCGTCGCCCAGAGCCTTGCCTTTCTGAATATACCCGTAACCGGTTTCCGGTCGGGTCGGAGGAACGCCGAAGGTGAAAAGCATGCCCTTTTCCGCATCAGGCCCGGCTTTGGCCACGGCCTCGGCAAAGGCGGAAACCGGTTCTATCGTGTGGTCCGAGGGCAGCACCAGCAGCAAGGGGTCATCTTTGTCTTCCCGCGCGGCCAGAGCCGCCATGGCGATGGCCGGGGCCGTGTTGCGGGGCATGTTTTCCAGCAGGATCGTGGCATCGGTTTTTTTTTCACGCACAATGCCTGAAGCGAAAAAGCGGTGCTTTTCGTTGCACACGACCAGGGTGCTTTCGGCGCCCGGCAGGGCCGCGATGCGGTCCAGGGTCTTGCCGAACAAAGTGTCGCCGTCAAAGGGAATGAACTGTTTGGGATGCATCTCGCGGGACAGGGGCCACAGGCGGGTGCCGCTGCCGCCGCAGAGAATCACGGGGCGAATGCTGCGCATGGGGAAAATCCTGTTTGCTGTGATATTGAAATAGGGCTTCGCCCCATGCCCCGCAAGGGGCCTTGGCCCCTTGACCCCGCATTCGGAGATGTACCGGGGTGAAAATTTGTTCCGGCAGCGATCCAGTTTGTCGTCAGGCGAGGAAGGTGAGGTTTCGGCGACGGGAGTGTACTCTTTTGTGCATGACCGGAGCCGAAA
>JAVBRE010000115.1:0-28542 GCA_031548325.1 Desulfovibrionaceae bacterium | reverse complement strand
TATTTCGATATGGAATTTTTTCTGCATACCGCGCAGGAAACGCGCCTTGCCGGCGACGACCTGGAAGATTGCCTGAACCTGTGGCAGGAATGGAGCGACCTTTTGCGCTCGCGCGCGTTGCGTGCGGGAGGGCGCTCGTATCTGGCCCTGTGGCTGGATGAAGCGGTGGAAAAGGCCGTGGACGCCGCCTGGAAATCGTCCCCTTCCCGGGGCTTTCGCCTGAACGCCCTGGCCCAGACTCTGTGCATGGCCGCAGTGCATGAAATGATTCCGGAAGTGGAAGAAGCGGGTTGCGCGCCTCTGCCCCACGCGTCAAAAGAACTGGCCCGGGCGGCGGCAGACGCCGGCCTGCCCTGCAATGCCGGCGCGGCTGAAAAGCCTTCTCCTTCTCTCGTTTTCGGCCGCCGCTATGCCGTGGTCACGGCTTACCCCTTTCGCGGCGGCTGCGAAATCTGCGCCTTGCAAGGCAGTTGCCCTCGTTCGGGCGGAGATGAGTCGGTCATCGAACTGCCCGGCTTTGAACAAACCAGCCCGCCTTACTGAAGTTGAGCCAACAATTCCGCGTACAAGGCTTCCATCCTGTCCATCTTGCGTTCCACGCCGAACTGGCGGCTGAATTCTTTATTGGCGGCGGCGGCCGCCGCAAGGGCGGCTGCATCGTCAATGACCCCGGCAATGCTCGCGGCCAGAGCCCGCGCATCGCCGGCCGGCACGAGAAAACGCGCATCCGACAGGCACTCGGGCACGCCGCCCACCCGGCTGCCCAACGCGGGCAAGCCCATGCACATAGCTTCCAGCAAGGTGTTGGGAGACGATTCCGACAAGGAGGGCAACACGAACAGATCAAAGACCCGCAAATAGTCGGCCACCTGTTCCGTGCGGGACACGAGACGCACCCGGTCCGCGACCCCCAGGTCGGAACAGAGCCCTTCCCAGGCTTCCCGCTGGACCCCCACAAGGCAAAGCGCCAGATCGGACCGTTGCAGAGCGGCAAAGGCCCTGATCAGCACGTCCATGCCCTTGACCGGCTTGTTGTTGCCCACAGCCCCGATGACGCGGACGCCGTCCGCAAGGCCGAGTTCCCGCCGCACCTCTTCAGCCGGGCGCAGGGGCGTCACCTTGGCGGCGGGAATGCAGTTGTACACCACTTCCACCGCGTCCCTGCGCCAGAACAGCGGCAAGGTGTCGGCGCAGGCGCGCGAGTTGACGACAAAACGCCGGATGCCCGGCGCGACATAGGGCAAAAAGTTACGAGGTGGATAAATGACCCCCCTGTGGGCCACGCAGGCCACTGGCCGGCCTGTCAGACGCCACAGGGTTCCGAACAGAGCCGCGGCCTTGACGGCTTTGTTATGAAAGGCATGCACGATGGCGCCTTCGCCGGGCCGCATCGCCGATTCCAGCGCCTTTTTCCGGTTCCAGAATCCGGCGGGCAGGTCTCGCCAGGGCAGGTCCGGGGCCAAGGGGCGCAGCATGCTCGTTTCGGGAGAAAAAAAATGTACCGTATGGCCGCGGCCCAACATGCCCTGCGCAAGATACAGGGCCTGGCGGGAACCGCCGCTGCTGTTCGCGGATGAAGTCACCAGGACGATGTTCACGAAGGTCTCCAATACCGTAGCGGCACGGCAAGGCAGATCTTGCCCCGAATGCGCATACGCCGCGACAGATGGCGATAAAGGCGCGCTGCGCTGTCGCTTGCGGGCGGATACGGAGCATTTTCAAAACGAAAACGCTGTCTAGCGCAGTCGCCCCGGCCTGTCAAACCGGTCACCCGCGCGGGCTTGACGCGCTTGCTCTTTGCTCTTATTGCTTCTATCCTTTATCTGCCTGGCGTCATTACTTTTACGGGGTTCGCGAGGACAGCCGGTCATGCTCCCGCCGCTTATGCCGGGTTGCGGTTTTTTTCGATATATCCCTGTACAACAAGGACGGCATCCTCATGCTTTTCTTTCCCCTGAGTCTGAGTTATGGGCGTTATTCGCGAAAAATGCCGGCCGGATCGCCGCCGGACGAAAATACTGCGATACGGACGACTTGGTGATCCATGCGAACAGCCTGTAGCCCCCCTTCCACCGGTTTACGGTTGGCCTTTTGCAATTCCACCCGGAAATGGGGTGGGGTAAAAACCTGGACCATCGAGTTCGCCGCCATGCTGCGGGAACTGGGCCATTCCGTGGTCGTTTACGGCAGGCCCGGCCCCTTTGTGGAGCGGGCCGGAGGCAAGGGGCTGGACGCGCGGCCCGTCCATTTCGGGCCGGACTACAACCCCCTGGCCATTGCCCGCTTTTACCGGGAATTTCGAGAACAGGCCATTGATCTCGTCCTGGTCAATGTCGGGCATGATTTCCGCACGGCGGGCATCGCCGCGCGCCTTGCGAACATTCCTCTGGTGCAGCGCATCGGCCTGCCGGGCGATCTGAAAAATTCCTTCGACGTGCGCCTCATGCATCGCCTGCTGCGCCCTCATTACCTGTGCCCCTGCGCCTATATCCGCGACGGCCTGATCCGTAACCTGCCCTTTATCCGACAGGACGAAACGTCCGTCGTCTATTCCGCCAAAACCCCGGCGGAAAACCCCCCGGCCGGAACGGCTTCGCCCCTGCGCATCTGCAGCAGCAGCCAGATCGTGCCCAACAAGGGACATGTGGAATTGGCCCATACCCTGGCCCGGCTGCGGGACGAAGGCTTTGCCTTTCACTGGCATATCGCGGGAGACGGACCGGCCCTGCCCGGCTTGAAAGCGCTCTGCGCCGACCTGGACCTTGAACCGCGCGTGACCTTTCACGGCTTTATTCAGGATGTGCCGGGCCTGTTGCGCCGGGCGGACGTCTTCGTCCTGTCCTCGTACGTCGAAGGGCTGCCCAATTCCCTGCTTGAAGCCCTGGCCCAGGGTCTTGTTCCCGTCGCCCGCGCCGTCGGCGGCGTGCGCGAATGCTGGCCGGACTCGCTGCCCGAGCTGATCGTCCCGCACACCCGGCCGGATTGGGCGGAACGCGACTGGGCGGCGCTGCCTTCGGCCGAGCTGCCGCTGTATGCCCCGCTGAAAAAGACTCTTTCCGCGCCGCCCCAGGAGTTGCTGCGCTGGAAAAAGCAGGCCTGGCAACATTGCCGGGACAAATTCTCCCTTCGGGTTCAGGCCGCGCTGCTGGCGGATTTTTTTCTGCGGCGGACGCGGCGGGAACCGGCCGCGTGACGAAAGCGGAGCTCAAGCCGCAGGGGGTTCTTCGCCGCCGATGACGCTCCTGTATACCGCGTGCAATTTTTTCGCGTAATTTTCCATTGTGTAGGGTTCGGCAATGCGTTTCGCCGCAATGCCCATTTTTGCGCGCAATGCGTCGTCGCGCAAAAGGCGCAACAGCTTGTCGGCGATATCCGCCGCGTCCGTCGTGCAGATCAGCGAGGCTTCTTCCGCTATTTCCCGCATGGGCACATGCTCGGAAATCACGCAGGGCAGGCCGCAGTACATGGCTTCCAACTGGGCGATGGGAAAACCTTCGTAGTCCGAAGGCATGGCAAAAATATCGGCGGCCTTGCAAAAAGCGGGAACATCTGACCGAAAGCCGGCCAGCACCACATGGCCGGACAAAGCAAGCTCATCGCGCAGGGCCTCCAGCCGGGGGCGTTCCGAGCCTTCACCGACCAGAATCAGCGAGGCTTTAACCCCCGCGTCATGCGCCATGCGAATGGCCCGCATCAATTTATCCAGGTTTTTTTGCGGCACATAACGCCCCACGGCGACCACCACGGGCTTTTCAATGCCGAAGGCCGCCCGCAGGTCCAGAGGCTCAAAATTCAGGCGTTCCGGTTCAAGAGCGTTGTACAGCACGTGCACGGGCCGTTTCGCCAGATTGTGGTCGGCCTGCACCACCTCGGCCACGGCTTTGGATACCGCGAAGTAGGCCGTGGTGGCGTAGGAGAGCGTCTTGTCCAGCGCCCGGCGGTGTATTTTCTTTTCGCGCTTGACGTTGCGCAGATGCGTGATCACGGGAACGCCCAGGCCCAACGAAGCGATACGGCCCAGCGTATTGGCGGAAAAATGCACGGTATGGATGATATCCGGCCTGAATTTCTTCAGCAGGCCGCGCAGCTTCCAGGCTGTGTCCAGACGATGCGAAGCGATGGAACCCGTGCCCTTGCCCACGCACACGAGGTCTATTCCCGCTGCCAGATACTCGGGCATGAGCAGCCCCGTGCCCGAAAGATTGAACACCTTCGGCCGAACCAGACCGTTTCGCCCGAATTCAAGACTGAGGTCGTAGAGCCAGCGTTCGATGCCGCCGAAAGGCAGGCCGCCGACGAGATACGCGACTTTCATTCAAACCGTCCAATGCTTGCCTTTCGCACCCGGCCTGCAAAAGGGAGCGCCATGGCTGTTGTTTGCGGCGCCTTTTCGGCCGCCGTTAAAATAGTTGCGGATCGTGCGCATGGGCCGCAAACTCCGCCATGATTCCCGCCACCGTTACCGTGTGGTGCTGCATGGTCAGGCCTTTTTCCAGATTATTCCTGCTCTGCCGTTCCCGCCGATTTTTTACCCGCCGTTCCACGGCGAAAGCCGGGTCCGCCATGGACCAATGCGCGCCCGGCAGATATTCCGGCCCGGCCAACAGGCGCTCCCGAGTTTTGCGCAGATGATGGCAGCCGGGCTCCCAGGCCAGATCGAGTCCCCGGCGAACCAGGATCGGCTTGTTATACAACGAATTGATGCCCACAGTAGTGTTGGGGTCCCCGTGCCGGCGCTGGGGCACGGCGGGCAGGTCCGGATCTATGTCTTTGTCCGTGGCGTGCCGGTATATCTGGTACAAGGTCACCACATGGTGCGTGCATTCAGGGCGCCCGGCAAGGTAGGGACGGATGTCGTTGACAAAATTTTCCCCTTCTTTACGGAACACGAATTCGTCCGCATCGGCCAGAAGCACCCAGTCGCACTCCGCCCGCCTGTACTGCTTGTTGATCAGGGCGATCTTGAACTCGTCATCCATCATGTCCGGAAAACGAAAGGGCACCACGCGCACACCAGGGCATGCCGACGCGATTTCACGGGTGTCGTCGTTGCTGTCGAGGTCGTAGAGCAGGACTATTCTGTCCGCGTAATCGTAATGACGCAGAAACAGCGGCGCAAGGAAGGCCTCGTTGTACCACATGGTGATAATTTCAAGGGACACGGTTCCCCCCTCACTTCAACTCGCCGGGAAAACCCCGGCCTTCGCCCGCAAGCTGGTCTTCCCGCAGGTCCTCGCGGTAATTGCCGGGGTACCAGGTTTTGATGTTTTCCCTGAGCTGGCTTTTGCCCAGGATGGCTGTGAACAGTTCCACATCCTGGTCCCGCACCCGCTTGAGGCGCTTCGCCCTGAACCGTTCCAGAAGCAACGGCGTTATTTTCTCGGTTTTTTTGAGCAAAAGCTCCCGTTCCATGGGAATGGGCATGCCGCAGCCAGGGCAGAGCGCCTCCTTCTGCGCCAGAAACGCCTTTGACTCCGGCGGCCGTTTCCACCAGCCCGGCTCAATGGGCCAGGCGTTGGCGCCTTCGTTCAGCAAAAGATCCTGCGCCGCCGCCACTTCGCAGAAATAGGCGCCCTTGTGGGTTATGGTCGCGCACCAGGTTCGCTGTACCCAGCAACTGTCTATAAGCTGCCACATCAGATCCCGATCCGGCACCGCCTCATTGACGGCCACAGTCAAGGGCTGGTGCCGGCATTTTTTAATCTGCTCCGGATCATGCGGGTTGTAAGCCACAAACCCGTAAGTCGCCAGAATGTCCGGGTCAGGGCGAGGGTCTTCCATCGCGGTTCCAGGCAGACCGGATGTCCACAGCCCCAGTTTTTCCCTGGGAAAATGCTTACGCAGCAGACTGTTCAGCGTTTTGAATTCCGGATGCAACAGAGGCTCGCCGCCGATGACTCCGATCTTGCCCGGCCAGTCTCTCAGACTTTGCAACGCAACCAGAAAAGTTTCCACCGGCATGTGCGCCCGCTGGTCAGGACGCAGATGCCGGTTGTAGCGCGAACAGTACAGACAGGCATGAACGCAATAACTGCTTACATCTATCTGCATGCACCAGGCATTGGCTATGGGCCGCATACATTCTCCAACCGGCCGGACTCGCGGAAGACGCCGGGTCCGCGCTCAGGATTGCTTGAACACGCGCGTTCCGTTCTCCGACTGGCACACCGGCATGACCACCAGGTTGCAGATATCCACGTGCGGCGGCAGGCTGACCACATAGCGGATGATGTCGGCCAGATTCTCCGGCGTCAGCGGTTCGGCCCCGGCATAGACGGAATCGGCCCTGTCCTTGTCGCCCTTGAATCGGACCGCGGAAAATTCGCTTTGCAGAAGGCCCGGTTCAATGTTGGTCACGCGGACTCCTGTGCCGTGCAGGTCGGCCCGCAAATTGCGGGAAAACTGGGCCACAAATGCTTTCGTGGCGCCGTAGGCGTTCGCCCCGGGATAGGCCGAAAAGGCCGCCACGGAACCGATGTTCACGATATGCCCGCTGCCCCGTTCCGCCATCGATCCGATCACAGCCTTGGTGCAGTACAAAAGTCCCTTGATGTTCACGTCGATCATGCCGTCCCAGTCTTCCAGCAGCGATTCCTGAGCCGGGGACAGTCCCAGAGCCCCTCCGGCGTTGTTGACCAACACGTCGACGGACGCAAAAGCCGCCGGCAAGGAGGAAAAAGCGGCGGCCACGGCCTTTTTGTCGCCGACATCAAGCGGCAAAGGCAGGCAGGCGGCGCCGAATTCAAGAGCCAGTTCGGCCAGACGTTCGCGCCGGCGGCCAATGGCGATAACTTTCCAGCCTTCTTTCAAAAATCGTTCGGCGGTCGCCTGGCCGATGCCGGATGTCGCGCCCGTGACGCACGCGATACGGGGTTCCAATGTCATAAGGCCTCCCATTCTATTAGGAACAAAAGGATACCGACCTTCCTGCGGAAAAACAAGGGTCATGCCAAGGACCGCGCTCAGTCAACACTTTCGCCGTCTCGCCCCTTTGCCTTACACGCTGTCGCCGGAATGCGTTTTTCGGTCCCGGACGCAATTGCCGGCAGCTTCTCTACGGCCGGCCGGGGCGGATGCCGCAATTCGGTTCGCCGCGCATTGCGCGGCGCGCTGTTTGATTATATATACGCGGTCTATCTCTTTTTCCGAGGATTCGCCATGCCCCATACGCAGACCGGCCTTGCCGGATTTTCGCGGCCCCGTCCCTGGCAGGACCTGCCTCTTGAGCTTTTCCCCTCCCCCTGCTTCATCGTGGACGAGGCCAGGCTCGCGGCCAACCTGGACATTCTGGACCAGGTGCGGCGGCGTACCGGGGCAAAGGTGCTGCTGGCGCTGAAAGGCTTTGCCATGTTCAGCACTTTTTCGCTGCTGCGCTCGGTTCTGGACGGCACATGCGCCAGTTCGCCCCACGAGGCCCGCATGGGGCGCGAAGACTTCGGCGGCATTGTGCACACCTTTGCCGCCGGGTATTCCGAAAGCGACATCCGCGACATTCTGCCCCTGACCGACCACCTGGTCTTCAACTCTTTCACCCAGTACCGGCGCTTCGCTCCGAAAGTGGCCTCGGCCCGTTCCAACGGCAAAAGCATTGAGTGCGGCATTCGCATCAACCCGGAACACTCGGAAGGGGCGGCGGCCATTTACAACCCCTGCGCGCCGGGCTCCCGCCTGGGAGTGCGTCCCGCGGCCTTTGCCGAAGAAGCCGCCAGGGGCGGACTCAAAGGCATTTCCGGTTTGCACTGCCATACCCTGTGCGAACAGAATTCCGACGCCCTGGACCGCACCCTGGCCGCGGTGGAGCTCCGTTTCGGCGGCTATTTGCGCGATATGGACTGGTTCAACTGCGGCGGCGGGCACCACATCACCCGGCCGGACTACGATCTGGACCTGCTTTGCCGTTGCCTCATCCGCATGCGCGACAAGTACGGTTTGCAGATGTACATAGAGCCCGGCGAAGCCGTGGCCCTGAACGCCGGAGTCCTGAAAGCCACGGTCCTGGATGTGGTGCAGGCCGACATGCCCATCGCCGTTCTCGACGCTTCCGCCCCGGCCCATATGCCCGACGTGCTGGAAATGCCCTACCGTCCGAACGTGACCGGCCCTGACGGGACTTTGGCCGGAAAAAACGGCGAAAAAGCCTGGACCGCGCGGCTGGCGGGCAAATCTTGCCTGTCCGGCGACGTGATCGGCGAATATTCTTTCAACCGGCCCCTGCGGGAAGGCGACACCTTGCTTTTCATGGACATGGCCCACTACAGCATGGTCAAGACAACCACTTTCAACGGGCTGGAACTGCCCGCCATCGCAAAAATAACCCCGCAGGGCGAGCCGGTGCTGGTGCGGCGTTTCGGGTACGAGGATTTCCGTACTCGCCTGTCATAAAAAAGGACAATACATGGCCCGCTTCCTTGAATCCGAATTGCCGGACCTGCCCCCGGAAGAATGTTTGTTCCACGTCATTCCCGTGCCGTACGAAGCCACGGTTTCTTACGGCGGCGGCGCCGGAAAGGGGCCGCAGGCCATACTGGAAGCTTCAAACCAGCTTGAAGTCTGGACCGGCGAGATGAACCCCGGAAAAGAAGGCATTTATACCTGGCCCCCTGTGGAGTGCCCCTGCGAAGGCATCGCCGCGATGATCAGCATTGAAGCCGCCGTGGCCAAGGTTTTGCAGCTTCCCCGGAAAAAAATGGCCATCCCGGCGCTGCTGGGCGGCGAACACAGCGTGACCTACGGCGCGCTTGCTCCCTTGCGCAAACGATTCGGGCATTTCGGGGTAATTCACTTTGACGCCCACGCGGACCTGCGCAACGAATACGGAGGTTCGCAATTCAGCCACGCCTGCGTCATGCGCCGGGCCGTGTCCGACCTGGGCTTGGATCTTTTTCAGATCGGCGTGCGCAGCCTGTCGCCGGAAGAGGTCAGGTTCCGCAAAAAAGCGGGCATCCGCCACCTGGACGCCCGCGAATTCGCCCTGTCCGGCGGGCTGCCCCGCCTGCTGGCCGACCCCGCGCCGCTGCTGCCCGTCGATTTTCCGGAACAGGTTTTTCTGAGCTTTGACGTCGACGCTCTGGACGCCTCTCTCATGCCCGCCACCGGCACGCCGGAACCGGGCGGGCTTTTCTGGTGGGAAGCTCTGGCCCTGGTGCGCCGGTCTCTCGCCGGCCGCAGGGTGCTGGGCTTTGACCTCACGGAACTGGCCCCCCTGCCGGACCTGACGGCCCCCAGTTTCACCGCGGCCCGGCTGGTCTACGAGCTGATGGCCGAAGTGCTGCGCACGCGGCGTGATGGCGGAAAGAGCCCGGCCCCAGTTGCAAAAAAGGTCGGATGACGAGGCTATTTGGACAAAAGATTTATTGAGAAACAGCTCCTAGCCGAGCCCGTGCTTGATTAAAAACATCTCAAGGCTCAATTCTTCGCTGCCCGCCTGCCGAAAGTCAAAAGACAGATCCGCAAGACTTTGCCCCTGTTGCACCGCATGAGGCCCGGCCCCCGCGCCGCTTTCAGCTTCCTGAAACAACTCGTCCAGCGTCAGTTGCCCCAGGGCGAAGCCGGGCCCGGCCGAGGGCGGGGGAAGGCTTTCCGGATCCAGAACGGTCACCAGGTCTTCGCCGGCGATAATATCTCCGGAAAGCAGAATAAGACGCGGCAAATGCCCGGCATGCTCCGGCCGGCAAAAATCGGTCAGGATCAGGGTGCCCGTCTTGTCAGAAGAGATGACCAGATCGGCGCCGGAACGGTCAAAGCTGGACGCCGCCTGATCAAAGGTGAGCTTCATATCCTGGTTCGGCGAAAAAGGGATGCGTTCCGTTTCGCCCTCGGCGGGCAAAGACAGAAGACGGACCGGCCTGTCCCGGCCGGACGGCGCGGCGCTGCTCGCGGCCATGTCCCCTCCCGGTTGTTCTTTCAGCATCTACTCCATTTCGCCGAAAAAACAACCCCCCGATGGGCTAACGGGCGACCCGGCCGTCAGGCGGGCGTCCGTTTCTCTACCGCCCGGCTCAGATTTGCCGCGATGACGGCGTAAAGCCTGTTGCTTTTGCCCGCGCGCCGTTCCACCTTGTCCAGCGCGCTCGTCAGAAACGGAGCGGCGTCCGCCGTCCGCCCCTGCAACAGGCGGACAATGCCCATGGAATTGAGAATCTTGGCTTCAAGAACGGGCGAAGACAGCGCCCCGGCCTGGCGCAACGCCTGCCGCAGCAGAAAGTTCGCGCCCTCATGGTCGCCTTTTTCCGCCGCGGCCATGCCGCAACGGCACAGATCGCGAATGCTTTTCAACGCGCACATGCGGCAGCCCCCTCTTTGCCGCGCCCGGCCATGATCCCGGTCAGGCACTGGCGCAAGCCGCTTACTCCGTTTGTATGCAGAAACTGCACGGGAATGCCCAGACTGCGGCTGCGCTGCATGACTTCCGTGCGGGCGTTGTGCGAAATCATGGCCGTAAACAGAATGGTCATGTCCGGATTGCCCATTTTATCCACCAGGCAAGACTCCTTGCCGGTAAAAACCTTCAAGGTGACGCCGCATTTCTTGGCCGCGCTTTCGTATTCCCTCTTCAATCTGTCCATTCCGCCGATTAACGCTACGCACATACCGCCTCCGCTGAAAATTGCATTCAAGTATCTCTTTTATTTTTGACTGATTTGGCCGCGTTTTTATCTTTTAACTGATTTTGATTTTCATAATCAAGTATTTTTTTCATTTTTTTACCCACCCCGCTCCTTGCCCTGACGCGCATCCGACTGTATACAAAAAAACTCGTTTCGGAGGCCTCATGACCCTTGTCACTTTGCTGGCTCTTTCCCTGGCCCTTGCCATGGACGCATTCGCCGTCGCCCTGTGTACCGGCATCCAACTGCGTTGCGTGTCCGCCGGCCAGACCATGCGCATGGCCGGAGCTTTCGGCCTTTTTCAGTTCAGCATGCCGGTCATCGGCTGGTTTCTGGGCATCGGGGTGCAAAAATACATTGAATCATACGACCACTGGCTGGCCTTCGGCCTGCTTGCCTTCGTCGGCGGGCGCATGCTGCGCGAAGCCTGGAACAACAGAGGAAAACCGGCGGAAGAATGCTATACCTGCCCCGACCCCACCAGGGGCGGGACTATCTGGCTTCTGGCCGTGGCGACCAGCATCGACGCTCTGGCCGTGGGCCTTTCTATGGCCCTGCTCAAGTTGAGCGTCTGGTTCCCGGCCCTGATCATCGGGCTGATCTGTTTCGGCGTCACCGCCTGCGGCATGCATCTGGGTCGCCTTGTCTGCGCCATCGGCAATCTGGGCAATATCGGGAACAAGGCCAACGCGTTGGGCGGCGTCGTACTGATCGCCATCGGCATAGGCATTCTCAGGGATCACGGCATCTTTTCTTAGGCAGCGTCGTCATGAGCGCTTTCACCTTGCAATTGCTCGGCATACGCGAAGCGCATACCCGTGAAGCGTGTCGTCGTGCATGTTAATTTCGCTCTGTTCTATGAGCTTGACAGCATGCTTGGCGAACCTCGATGTATATAACAAAGTGAATACGCCCTGACGGGAGCAAAAAAAATCGATTTTTTGTTCCAGGCAACAAGCCCCGCAGCCGCGGGACAGGAGCCGCGATGAAAAAACCCGGCGATAACGGCGGCACGCCCGCCCGCGTCATCCTGATGCTGTATCTTTTCTTTGCCGCCATCTGGGGCCTGGGTCTTGTCCTCGGCCTGCGCGAAGGCATGGGCCGCGCGATTGTTCTGGGCCTGCCGCTCTGGTTTTCCGTCAGCTGCGTTTTCGCCTACATAGCGGTTTCCCTGGCCCTGGTCTGGGCCGTGCGGCGGTATTTCCGATGAGCGCCCTTTTTGACGCCGTCGCCGCCCGACCGGCCATGTTCGCGGCCATCGGCCTGTATCTGGCGGGCATGGTGCTCATCGGCCTCTGGGCCAGGCGGGCCGGAAAAGCGGCGCAGCGCGGCGAACACGGCCGCAGCGCGTCCGGGTTCATGGAAGAATACTTTCTGGCAGGCAGGGGGCTTGGCGGCTTCACACTGGCCATGTCCATCATCACCACCTACACCAGCGCTTCCAGCTTTATCGGCGGGCCGGGCATCGCCTATTCCCTGGGCCTGGGCTGGGTGCTTCTGGCCATGATCCAGGTGCCGACCACCTTTCTGACCCTCGGCATCATGGGCAGGCGTTTCGCGAAAATCGCCGCCCGCACCGGCGCGGTGACCATCAGCGATTTTTTGCGGACCCGCTACGGCTCGCCCTTTCTGGTCGCCGTCACCAGCTTTTTTATGATCGTCTTTTTTATGGCCGTGATGCTGGCCCAGTTCATCGGCGGAGCCAGGCTGTTTCAGGCCGCCACCGGCACCCCCTACGCCGCGGGTCTTGCCCTCTTCGGCCTGACCGTCATCGCATACACCACCATAGGCGGCTTTCGCGCCGTGGTGCTGACCGACGCGGCCCAGGGCCTGGTCATGCTGTTCGCCTCCGTGGCCGTGCTTTGGGGAGTCATCGATGCCGGCGGCGGACTGGCCGCCATCACCGAAAAACTGCACGCAATCGACCCGGGCCTGCTTGCTCCCACCGGGGCCGGAGACGGCATACCGACGCCCTTTCTGCTTTCCTTCTGGGTGCTGGTGGGGCTCGGAGTGCTGGGGCTGCCGCAGACGGCCCAGAAATGCCTCGCCTTTCGCGACGACAAATCCCTGCGCCAGGCCATGGTGCAGGGCACGGTCATCATCGGTTTCATTCTGTTCTGCACGCACCTGACCGGAGCGCTGGGCCGGGCGGTCATTCCCGATCTGCCCGCCGGAGACCTGGTCATGCCCACTCTCACCGTGCGCCTGATGCCGCCCTTTCTGGCCGGCATGTTCATCGCCGGAGTGCTGGCGGCCATCATGTCCACGGTCAGTTCCATGCTGATCATCGCCTCGGCCACCATCATCCGCGATCTGTACGTGGAGTGGCACCTCAAGGGACAGGCGGAAAAAGCCGACCCGCTGTTCGTGCGCCGCGCCAGCCTGGGCATAACCGCCGTGCTGGGCCTGGGCGTTTTCGTTCTGGCCCTGGACCCGCCGGACCTGCTGGTCTGGATCAACCTCTTTGCCTTCGGCGGGCTGGAAGCGGTCTTTCTCTGGCCCGTGATCCTCGGCCTGTATTGGGACAGAGCCAACAGCGCCGGCGCTCTCGCATCCATCTGGGTCGGGGTCGGCAGTTTCGTGGCCGCCACCGTGCTCAAACCGCCTTTGGCGGGGGTACACCCCATCGTGCCCTGCCTGGCGCTTGCGGGCATCGCCTTCTGGCTGGGAAACAGACTGAAATAACGGCCGCCCGCGCGTCCTGCGCGGGCAAAATAACGCGCCCGGCTTGTATTCCGTAAAAAAGTGCGTATCTGATTGGCTGAACCTATATGCAGTCGAGGATACGTCATGCAGAACAAGACCCGCATCGTCATCATCGGAGCCGGTTTCGCGGGGCTGTGGGCGGCGCGCCGTCTGACGCGCGAAAAAAATCTGGACATCACCGTTGTCGACCGTAACAACTATCATACCTTTCTGCCTCTGTTGTACCAGGTGGCTGCGGCGGAACTGGAGCCGGAGGAAATAGCCTATCCCCTGCGCGGGGTTTTCCGGCAACCCGCCCTGTGCCGCTTTTTCTGCCGCCGCAGCAAAGTGAACACGGTCATGGCCGAAGTGCGCGGCGTTGACCCCGAACGCCGGGTAGTTCTGGCCGACGATCTGGAACTGCCTTACGACCAGCTTGTTCTTGCCCCCGGCAGCCTGACTTCCTTTTTCGGCACGCCGGGCGCGGAAGAGAACAGTTTTACCCTGAAAAGCCTGGAAGACGCTGTGCGGCTGCGCAACCATCTGTTGACCGCGTTCGAGCGCGCGTCCGTGGAAAAAGACCGACTGGGCGACGGCGCGCTGACCATCACTGTGGTGGGCGGCGGCGCAACCGGCGTGGAATACGCCGGAGCCCTGGCGGAACTGATCCGTACGCCTCTGGCTCGCGATTTTCCCGACCTGGTCCCGGCAAAAAGCCGTGTGGTTCTGGTTGATTCCAGCGAAGAACTGCTGGCGGGTTTCCCCATGGATCTGCGCGTGTACGCCCGCAACAAGCTGATCCGCATGGGCGTGGACGTGCATACCGGCGTTTCGGTGCGTGAAGTGACCGCGGCAGGCGCGACGCTTTCAGACGGCTCGTTCATTGCCTCGCGCACAGTGGTCTGGACGGCCGGCGTGCGCGGACACGACGTGGCTTCCACCGCCGGACTGCCGCTGGGCAAAAGCGGCCGGGTCACGGTCATGCCCACGCTGCAGGTCGCGGAACGCCCAAACATTCATGTGGCCGGGGACCTGTCGCTGCCCGACGGACAGACCCCGCCCACCGTCGCCCCCACTGCCACCCAGCAGGGTCTGCATGTGGCCGAAAACATTCTGCGCATGGTCCGGGGCGAATCCACCCAGCCCTTTGCTTATCACGACAAGGGATCCATGGTGACCATCGGCCGCAAGGCCGCCGTGGTGCGTATCGGCAATCGCAGTTTTTCGGGCTTTCTGGCCTGGGTGCTGTGGCTCTGCGTGCACCTCACCTATCTGATCGGTTTTCGCAACCGGATTTTCGTGCTCATCAACTGGGCCTGGGACTATTTATTCGCGGAACGAGCCGTGCGGCTCATTCTGCCGAAGCAGGACTGGGATCCGAAGCTTTGCTCTAAGGAGAAACAACCATGATACTCGACTGGAAAGAATTCCTGCACAGGGCGAAAATTGCCATGAGCTCGCTGGGCAAGGGGCATAGGGAACTGATGCAGGGCTATATGGCCATCGCCAAAAGCCCGGAACCCAAAAACGTGCTGGGCCCCAAAACCCGGCAGCTCATCGCCCTGGCCGTGGCCGCCACCACCCGCTGCGACACCTGCATTGCCGTGCATGCGGCCGAAGCCGTGAAAGAGGGCGCAACGCGCGAAGAGCTTCTGGAAGCCCTGGCCGTTGCCGTGGAACTGAACACGGGAGCCGCCCTTGTCTATTCGTCGCGAATTCTGGAGGCCTATGACCAGTTCAAAACGAACGCTCCGCAATAGAAAGCTGACGCGCGGGCCGCTTCGCCGCTTGCGGACGGATGCTTTGCTGCTTTGGCAGGGCTGAACGCGCCAAGGATTTGCCTGCAAATCCTTGCAGAGCAATCCGCTCGTTTCATTCGCGGATGCCCCGAGGCTTGTTCACACAACGGTAAATTTTAAAAATTTCCCGTTGTGTGAACAAGCCCTAACGGCAGATCCGGCAAATCCCCAGATTGTCGAATTTCTGCGCGTGGTATTCGTAAATCAGTTTTTTGAAGTGGTCGGAGTTCCAGACATCCGCGATGGAAGTCCGCGCGATATTGCCCACCACCACGCTCTGTCGCCAGTCGTGACAACAGATGATCATGTCGCCGTTTTCCACAATGTAGGCCTGTTTCAAAAACAGATCGCAGTCGCGCTTGAACTTGGGGTTACGCGATTCGGGCCGGATGCCGCCGGTCACATCTTCGCCGCTGCGGTTGTCCAGGCTGTGAATGCTGAACTTCACATCGCGCACGGCCCAGTATTCGCGGGCTTTTTGCAGCTCATGCTCCACCAGCTTGGTTTCGATGGTGGTGATCACTATCTTGGGCCGTTTGGCGCCCAAAAATTTTTTCATGTCCAGAAAGGTGTTGATGTTGTCCATGCTCCGTTCGAAATCAAGGGCCATGGACGCGCGGTAAGTCTCTTCGGAATAGCCGTTGACGCTGATCCAGAGTTGGTCGAGCTTCGCTTCGATGAGTTGCCGCCCCAGCTCTTCGGTCAACAGGGCCGCGTTGGAATTGATCTTGGTCTTGACCGGAAAGAGGCAGGCTTTTTTGATGTCCCGCAATATCCGGGGCATGCGTTTGTCCTGCAGGGGCTCGTTGGTCAGGTAGGGGCTGATGCGGCCTACCATGTGCCGGGCGCATTCCGCGATGATCTTTTGGATCAGGGCGTCGTCCATGCGGCCGTGGGGTATTTCCTTGGGGCTCTGGCAATGGGGGCAGAAGACGCATTTGGCGTTGCAGGTCGACAGGGTCTGAAACTGCACGGCCCTGGGAAAGGACGGACGAAAGCGCCTGCCGGTCTTCGCCCAGGTGACTATTTTCGACAGCAGCCCCTCTTCGGGCCGGGGCATATAATAACGGGCCATTTTTTCTCCTTGGGTCGCCGCTTGCGGCGCGGCGGAACACGCAGTATACCTTTCACCGCGCAAAAGCAAAAGGTTTTTGCCGCGCTTCGCGGACGATGCAACGGGTCCCTCGCCGCAACGGACGCAACCGGGACCGGAGGAATATAGCCATGCAAACCATTCGCCTGGGCAGAACGAACTTGCAGGTCGCCCGCCTGGGATTCGGCGCCCTGCCCATCCAACGCCTGACCCTTGAGGAAGCCGGCCGCATCCTGCGCCGGGCCTTTGACGCCGGGGTCAACTTTTATGACACCGCCCGCGTGTATACCGACAGTGAGGAAAAAATCGCCACCGCCCTTTCGCCCGTGCGCAAAAAAATCATCATCGCCACCAAAGCCGCGGGCGAACAGGGTGAAAAAATTTTCGAATCACTTGAGACCTCGCTACGCACGCTTAAAACCGACTATGTAGACCTTTTTCAGATCCACAACCCCAAGACCGTGCCCCTGCCCGATGACGGCACCGGCCGCTACGAAGCCCTGCTGGCCGCGCAACAGGCGGGCAAAACGCGATTTATCGGCCTGACGGCCCATTCCTTGGACAACGCGCTCAAAGCCGTGGACTGCAATTTGTACGACACGGTGCAGTTTCCGTTCAGCATTCTGTCCACAAGCCGCGACCAGGAACTGCCCGCCCGCTGCAAGGCGGCCGACGTCGGCTTTATCGCCATGAAAGCCCTGTCCGGCGGCCTGGTCCGGGACATTCCCGCCGCTTTTGCCTTCATGCGGCGCTATGACAACGTTGTGCCCATCTGGGGCATCCAGCGACCGGAAGAGCTGGAAGAGTTCCTGGCTCTGGAAAAAAAACCGCCCGCCTGGGACGCGGCCATGGAACAGTCCGCCGAGCGGGAACGGGCCGCCCTGGGCAAAGAATTCTGCCGGGGTTGCGGCTACTGTCTGCCCTGTCCGGCCGACATTCCCATTTCCACGGCCGCGCGCATGTTGCCTTTGCTCGCCCGCAACCGCTGGGAAAAATTTGTCAGCCCCGAATGGCGGGAAAAAATGGGCCGCATCGAACAGTGCACCGAATGCCGGGCCTGCGCCGAACGCTGCCCGTACGGCCTGGACTGCCCGGCTCTTCTGCGCAAACAATATGAGGGATACAAAGCTTTTGTGGCGGGGAAAAAAGCCCTAGGCTTGATTCAAAAGTAACATTTTGCATACCGCGAGCGTGATTCAGTGCCGCATGAAAACATTTCCCGATCGTTCGCGCGCAGTCCTTTGCTGTTGACCGAAGGCGCGGTGGGACAAAGGATCGAGCGTGAATACGGCCTCGCGCCGGACAAAGACATCATGTACGCGGCCTTGGTATATGACAAAAAAGGCAGAAAGGCGCTTGCCGAAATTTACGGCCGCTATCTGCAAACTGCCCAGGACTACGCGTTGCCGATGCTTTTGATGACCAATACGAGGCGGGCGAACAAAGAACGGATGCAACGATCCGCATTCGCTGAAAAAAATGTGATGCGCGATTACGCGGACTTTCTGAAAGACATCAGTTCCGGCTTCCGGTGCGAAGCGTACGTCGGCGGCATGATGGGTTGCAAAAATGACGCGTACGCGGGCGATGAAGGCCTGCCGTACGAAGAGGCCCTGAACTTTCACGCCTGGCAGGCGGACATGGTCCGCGATGCGCCGGTCGATTATCTGTTTGCCGCGATCATGCCGGCGAAGGACGAAGCTACGGCTATGGCGAACGTCATGGAAGGGCTGGGAAAACCGTATATCATGAGCCTGATGATACACAGAAACGGCGCCCTGCTCGACGGAACATCCATGCATGACGCCATTGTCGCCATAGACGGCAATACCGGACGAAAACCCCTGTGTTATATGACGAACTGCGTCCACCCCGCCATTCTGAAAGAAGCTCTCGCGCAACCCTTCAATCACACGGCGACGGTCAGGGAACGCTTTTGCGGCATACAGGCCAATGCGGCGTGCTCCGACCCTGAAAAACTGGACGGTTGCGAAACGTTGCAAACAACAACCGCCGTGGAGCTGGCAAATGCATTCGAGTCGCTACTGCGCTCTTTTCCGTTAAAAATTCTCGGCGGCTGCTGCGGAACGGATCACACGCACATCCGGGAAATCGCGAACCGTTTTGCCGTGACGCGACGCGCATAAAGAGTTTCGCTTTCCGCGCGGAAAAGATCGTAACGCCCCGCGGGCGGCTCTTGCGCTTTCGGCTGTTTTCCCATAGATGCTATATACTGGCGCAATAGCAGACAACGGCGTCTTCGCAGTTCTTGAGGTGTGCACATGCCCTTTATCTTTTCGCCTTTAGCTCCCTCTGCCGCGAGACAGCAATCGTGTCCCGCCACGGGCGTTCGAGAGCGGGTCGCCTGGGAATGGGACGCCGAAAGTGAAGTTTTTCTTTTTTCCCCGGAATGGCGGGACCTTTTCGGCCTGCCGGAAAACGCGCCGTTGCGCATGAGCCTGGATGACCTTTGCGCCTCGGTGCGGGAACGAAACAGCCAGACCCTGCGCGATGCGTTTTTATCCTTAGGCAAAAGCGAAAGCGAAAAACTGGAGGAAATTTTTCCGCTGCAACGCCGCGACGGTGCCCGGATATGGATCCTGGCCCGCACGGGGACTCCGCCTTCCGGCGAAAGAAAACGCTTTTCGGGCAGCTTCACCGACATCACCGTCCGCCTGTCCGCCAGGCGGACGCCGCCAGTCAGACCGCGTCTGGGCGACCCCCTGTACCAGGACCTTCTGGACCACTCCGTCTATCTTCTCGCCAGGCTGGGACGGGAACTTCAGCCGCTGTTCATGAATCGGAGATTGCGCGACGTCCTCACGCGACCCATAAACGACAGAGAGGCTTTCGTGGCCGCGCTTGAGGCCGCATCCCCGAGCCATCTGAATTTCATGGCCGACAGCGTGAAGAAGGTTTTTGAAAGCGGCGACGTCGTCAGCGGCGTGAGCAAATTCAATTCCCCGTCCATGGACATGGAAATTGAGGGTGAATTTGTCTTCTGGCCGGAGTTCGCCCCTGACGGCGGGGTGATCTCCGTACTTGTCGCCCTTGACGACTTTACGGAGCGGATACGCCTGGAGCAGACGGCGCGCTTCAACCAGAGGCGGATCGAAGCCCTGTACCAGTTGACGCAGATGAGTGACGTTCCGGAAGAAGAAGCCCTGCGCTTTGTGGTTGAAAGCATAGCTGTGCTGTCGGACAGCCCCCTGGCCCTGCTTTTTCTTCCTGAAGGCGATTTGCGCGGCAGGGGCCGCATGGTCTGGTCACGACGTCATTACAAAGCCATTCCGCTCGCGGCTCTGCCCCCGGACCATTTGCCGGACGACTGTTTTCACGTGTCTCAAGACGCGGCAGGAAACTATATCCTGCCTGTTCTTTTCAACGGCGACGGCGTTCACCCCCTGCATTCTTCGCACGACGGGCACCTGCCCATCCTGCGCGGCGCCTTCGTGGCGGTTCACGAAGGCGGCAGAATCGTGTGCATGGCCTCCATGTGCAACAAGAACGTGGATTATGACGCGGATGACCTGCGCCAGATTGAACTTTTTCTCAACGGGGCCTGGTCCGTTATCCGCCGCCGGGACGATGTGCTGAAACTGAAACTGGCCAAAGAAAACGCCGAGCGCGCCAACCGGGTCAAGGACCAGTTTCTGGCCAACATCAGCCATGAACTGCGCACTCCGCTCAACGGCATGCTCAGCATGCTGCAACTGCTGCAGCTCAGCGAGCTGACGGAACAGCAGGCGGAATACGCCCGCATCGCCAGGCTTTCCGGCCAGGCCCTCACCCGCATCATTGTGGATATTCTGGATTTTTCCCACATGGAGATGGACAAAATAGAGCTGCATCTCTCCGCCATGGACATCGGCGGCGCCATTCGTTCTGTTCTTAGCCTCTTCGCGGGCGAAGCGGAAAAAAGAGGGCTGCGGCTCGTCGCGGACCTGGACAACGCACTGCCGCCCGCCCTTATCGGAGACGAAAGCCGGATCCGCCAGATTCTTTTCAACCTGGTGGGCAATGCTCTGAAATTTACCGAAGGGGGCGGCATTACCGTGCAATGCTCTCTTCTGCCGCACGCCCTGCGCGGCAAGACCTGGATATACCTCATGGTCGCCGATACCGGCGTCGGCATGAGCGAGAGCGATCTGGCCTTCATTTTCAAGCCTTTCATGCAGGTGGACAGTTCGGAAACCAGAAAGCGCCACGGTACGGGACTGGGTCTGAGCATCGTGAAGAGGCTGATTGCGCTCATGGGCGGCCACCTTTGCATAGAAAGCGAAAAGGACGCGGGCACCGCCGTGCACATCAGCCTGCCCCTGGAAAAGGCGGAGCCGCCGCGACAGGAACAGTCCCTTCCGGCGGCGGGAGAAGAAAATGAAGTCTCATTGGATATCCTGGTCGCCGAAGACGACGCGGTGAACCAGTTCGCCACCCGCGCCTTTCTACAGCGGCTGGGGCACCGGGTGTTCTGTGTGGACAACGGCCGCCTGGCGCTGGAAGCGCTCAAGCTGTATCCTTTCCACTGCCTGATCACCGACATTCAGATGCCTGAAATGGACGGACGCGAAGTCATTCAGCGGATCAGAGGCGGCGTGACGGACGACGTCGCGCCCGGCGAGGCGCTCAGAAACGCCATACGGGATGCTTTTCCCCAGGTCGTCCCGCATGAGCGGAGCATACCCGCGGACCTGCTCGTGGCCGCTTTTACGGCCCATGCTGTTGAAGGGTACAAGGACATGCTGCTGCGTCTCGGCATGGATGCATATCTGGCCAAGCCGGTCGTTATCCGCGAGCTTGCCGACATGCTGGACGCTTTCATAAAACGCCTGAACCCGAAGCTTTCACGGCATTCTTCAGGCTAGAGCATTTCACACTTGAAATGCTCGCAAGGATTTGTCAGCAAATCCTTGCCGCAAGATGCTTGCAGACGGGCTCTGCCCGTCGTTAAGCAAGCATCTTAAAGTGAAATTGCTCTAAGGAAAAAGTCATGCGAGCCGCGATATTTCTCTGCTGTCTGCCGCTGTTGCTTGCCGCCTGCGCGGGCATCGCCCCGCGCCCGTCCATGCCGCTGGGGCAGCAAAGCTTCGCAGCCTACCAGCAGGACGCGCGGCGCTGGGTCGCCGCCAATCGTTCATATCAAATCCGCGATCCGGGCACGGAAATCGCCCTGAACATACCGCGCGAATGGCGGCCGGAAAAAAAACCGGACAAAGGGATTTTGCTGATCCACGGCCTGGGGGACTCGCCTTTTTCCTTCAATGACCTTGGCCCCGCCTTGGCCGGACAGGGTTTTCTGGTCCGCGCCCTGCTTCTGCCCGGCCACGGCACGGACCCCCTGGATATGGTGAATGTCGGCGGCAGCGACTGGACGCGCCTCATTGAAGAGCAATACGCCGCCCTGCGCGGCGAAGTGGACCTTGTCTTTGCCGGCGGTTTTTCCACGGGCGCCAATCTGGCCCTGTCTCTGGCGGCGCGGCATGAGGAAATCGCGGGACTGCTGCTGTTTTCTCCGGCTTTCAAGACAAAACGGGACGTCACCTGGCTGGCGGGCTGGCTCTCTCCGTTCATGGTCTGGGCGCGCGACCCCAGCCCCGACAGACCCCAGCAGACCCCGGTACGGTATATGAATATCCCCGTGAACGGCCTGGCCCTGTTCCATCAGACCAGCCGGGACGCCCGGGCGTTTCTGGAGAGCCGGGCCTACGGCAAGCCCGCCGCTCTGGTGCTGGCGCGCCACGATTCCGTGCTGGACGTGACCTTTGCCGCGCGCGCCTTCACAAATCGCTTCACCCACCCGGCCAGCCGTCTGATCTGGTATGGCGACGCGCCCGATACCGCGCACGGCGTCGCGCCGGACCCGCGCATGCTGGTGCGGCCCGACGCCGTGCCCGCCATGCGCGTCAGCCGCTTTTCCCACATGGCTCCGCTCTTTTCGCCGGACAACGCGCTTTACGGCCGGGACGGCAATCTGCGCATCTGCGAGAACGGCCAGACGCCGGAAGATTATGCCCTGTGCAAGGCGGGCAAAGCCGAACTCTGGTTTTCGGATTGGGGATACAAGGAGGCGGGCAAGGTCCACGCCCGCCTGACCTTCAACCCCTATTTCGAATGGCAGGCGGGCGTGCTGCGCGAGGTTCTGGACGCCGCGACCAGGCTTGGCCGGTGAAATCCGCTAACGGTTGCCTTCCCGGCGGAGGCCAGGGGGGGGCATCACTGCCCCCTCTCTTGCCCGCGCCGCACGGATAGCCAGGACTGATGGAATGCCCCGCCCGCCAAAGGCGGGCGGGCAAGGCATTTTCAGATAATGAGAGGCAAGACGGAGAGGGCTGTGCAGATAATTGTAAAATAGAAATATTACTTTAAAAATGATTAGCAAAAAATAGACTATTTGTCAAACGGACCACGCCGGGCCGCAGCCTAAGTGAAGTTGGCGTAAATGTCCTGGGCGATGCCCACCTCTTCGTTGGTGGGAATGACCGCCACGGTCACCGGGGAGCTGTCGGAAGAAAGCACTCCGCCGTGCGAATCCGGCTTGCGCGAAGGATCAATGGCGACGCCCAGGTGCCCCAGCCTGCCGCATATCGTATTGCGGACGCGGGCCGAGTTTTCGCCGATGCCGCCGGTAAAGACGAGATAATCCAGCCCGCCCAGCGTGACGTACATGGAGCCGATATACTTGAGCACGCTCTCGCAGTAAACGGCGATGGCCAGTTTCGCCCGTTCGTCGCCCGCATCCGCGGCTGCCTCTACCTCGCGCAGATCATTGCTCACCCCGGAAACGCCCAGCAGCCCGCCATTCTTGTCGATGCCCTTCAGAATGTCCGCCATGCTCATGCCCTGGCCCAGCAGGTAGGGAACGATATAGGCGTCCATGTCGCCGCTGCGGTTGGCGTGGCAGATGCCCGTTTGCAGGGAAAAGCCGAAGCTGGTGTCCACGGACTTGCCGTCTTTGACCGCGCAGAGAGAGCCGCTGCCGCCCATATGGCAGGAGATGAGGCGAAAGCGCCCGCCGGCGCGTTTTTGCACTTCGCGGCTGATAAAACCATGGGACGCGCCGTGATAGCCCAGACGCTGAATACCGTAGGTCTCGTACCACTCGTACGGCAGGGCGTAGAGGCGGCGTTCCAAAGGTATCGTCGCATGAAAAGCGGTTTCAAAAACCCCGACCATCAGGGTGGAGGGCAAAATTTCCTTAAACTTTTTGATGGCTTCAATGTAGGGCGGGTTGTGGGCCGGAGCCACGCTGCTGTATGCTTCCATGGCGGCCAGCACTTCGGGGGCCAGTTCATGTATGCCGTAAAAGCCTTTGGCCACGACTGTCTTGAAGCCCACGGCCCGCAACTCGGCAATGTCGCGCAGGGCGCCCTTTTCCGGGTCGGTCAGGTAAGACAGAAAAAGATTGATGCCCTCGGTATAGCTGGGCACGGCGACCTTGACCGCTGTTTCGCGAAATCCGGTTTTCGGGTTGTGGTATGAAAAAAGCGCATAGGCCGGGTTGCCCACCCGCTCGATTTTGGCGTCCGCCAGGATGGTCGTGTCCGGCATGTTGAAAAGCTTGTATTTAAGCGATGTGCTGCCCACGTTGCAGACAAGAATAAGCACGGCATCCTCCCTGGTTTTCGGCCGCTTATCGACACGGGACCTCTTTTACCATATGCCTCTGGTCTTACTCAATGCCGGATACCGGCTCAATTTGAACAGGAGGTCCCATGAAAGCCGTGGCATTCAACGCCAGCCCGCGCAAAGAGGGCAATACCGCGACATTGCTGCAAAAGGCCCTGGAAGGCGCCGCCGACGCGGGAGCGCAAACGGCCATGGTTCATCTGTACGATCACGACTTCAAAGGCTGTCTGAGCTGTTTTTCCTGCAAGCTGCTGGGGGGCAAAAGCTACGGCCGCTGTATCGTGCGCGATGCCGCCACCCCTTTGCTGGACCAGGCGGCGGAAGCGGACCTGCTGCTTCTGGGGTCGCCCGTATACCTGGGCGCGGAAACGGGGCTCGGTCGCTCGTTCATGGAACGGCTCATCTACCCGTACCATACCTATGCCAAAGACCCGCTGACCCTGTTCCCCCGCCGCATACGCAGCGCCCTCTTTTACATCACGGGCAGACCGGCGCGGGACTATGCGGAACTGGGCTACGACGTGCTGTTTGAACGCGGCCGGTATTTCATGAACAAGACCTTCGGGCACTGCGAACTGTTCGTCTACGACAAGGCCAGGCTGTTCGCCGACCCGTCCAGATACTTCTGCCCCAATCTGGACGTGGAGAAAAAGCAACGGCATCACGAGCAGGCGTTTCCGCTTGAATGCGAACGGGCTTTCAATCTGGGCAAAGCCCTGGCTTCAGATCAGGGATAGAGCCGGATTTCCTCCAAATCGGCTTTCGCGGGCGGCGCCGGCCGCGGCCTCTATCTGTGGGAGGACGCCGTTCTTTGGGCCGGCACCCATTTGGCGTAATTGTCGATGATATAGGCAAGGCAGGCGTCGGCGACCAGGGACCTGCTGAACTTGTAGCCCTGGAACAGGTCCACCCCCTGTTCGCGCAGCACCGCAACCTGGGCGTCGTTTTCCACGAATTCCGCCACGCTGGTCATGCCTCTGGCCCGGCACAGGCGGGTAATGGAAGCCACAATATCCGCGCAGATGGGGTTTGTCACCACCTCGCGGCTGATGGCGCCATCGATTTTCACCGCCGTCACCGGAAACTGCTTGAGATATTTGAGCGAACTGTGCCCCATGCCGAAATCGTCAATACTGATGCGCAGGCCCATGGCGTGCAGGCGCGAAAGCACCTGGCTTTCCGGAGTGCCCGTATCCAGTACGCCCGATTCGGTAACTTCCAGTTCCAGAAGGTCGGGCGGCAGGCTGTAACGTTGCAGAATACGCGTAACATTGTCCGGCAGGCTGTCCTCAAGCTGCAAGGCGGAAAGGTTCACGGCCATGATCAGCTCTTCGATGCCCGCGTTCAGCCAGGCTTTGCGCACGGAACAGGCCTGGTCCAGAACCCACAGGCCCAGCGGCCGGATCATGGCGGAATCTTCCGCCAGGGCGATGGTGATGGGGGCCGGTATGGGCCCGTGGTGCGGATGTTTCCAGCGCAACAGGGCTTCGACCCCTTCCACGCGGCCGGTCGCGGCGGAAACCTGGGGCTGAAATTCAAGGTAGAGCTCACGGCCCGAAAGGCGCGCCTCTTCCAGATCGGCAAGCAGACCACGGGCAAGAGAACCGGCGTCATCGCGCTGGTCTATGCAGCGCTGCCCCGAAGGACTGTTCGCCGTTGTACACGAACGGGCCAGCAGGTGCCGAAAAGCGATGCCGATACGCTTGGCGCTCATTTTGTTGCTGATCAGCACAAAGGGCGCGTAAGCAAAAATGCCGATGGTGATGTTCACCAATTGCAGCATGGTCCCTTTGATCGATCCGGTGGTCATGTATCCGTTCAGCAAAATGGGCGTGGTCCATTCCACGGTCATTCGCGTGCCCGGCACCAGGCCCGAGGCCACAGCCGCGTAACTGAGCAGGACAAGAATCAGCGGGGTGAAAAAAAAGGGGACCAGCATCACCGGGTTTAAAATCACCGGCAATCCGAACAAAAGCACTTCGTTGATGTTGAAAATTCCGGGCACTATAGACAGCGTCGCCAGTTTTCGGTTGGCCTGGGTTTTGCCGAAAATCAGCAGAGCCCCGGCCAGGCTGATGCTGGTTCCCGCGCCCCCCATGAAGACGAAAGTGTCCATAAAAGTTTTGGTCATGATGTGGGGCAGGGGCTTGCCGGCAGCGGCGGCGGCCTCGTTGGCGGCCATGGCGGCGCCGTAGATGTCGTGGGTAATGGGATCCAGCACGTTGGCGCCGTGGATGCCGAAAAACCAGAGACCTTGCAGCGAGGCGATGTACAGGACGCCTCGCTGCACCCCTTCGCCGACAATGTCAAAGGGCTTGCGGATCATGGCGTGCATGACCTCGTGCAGGGGCGCGTTGAAAATAGCGTGCGCCCCCACGCCGACGCAGACGAAAATAAGCACGGTCAGCATGCCGGGCACCAGAGAGTTGAAGGCGTGCGGAACGGCAAGGTCCGTGCTGCCGCCGGGCAGGTGCAGACGCAGATTTTTGAAGGAAAAAAAGAAGAGAAAAAACCGACTGGACAAAAGCGCCACCAGCATCGCGACAAACAGTCCCGCCACGCCGATCCAGCGCTGGGGCAGCATTCCTTCGTTCACCTCTATCAGGCAGACCAGCGAAGCAAAAGCAATCAGACCCATGATGATGGGGCTGACCTGCACGACGGGGTTGGCGGCGTTGTATTGTTCGGCCACATGTTGACCGATGCTGAAGAGCATGATCAGCGACATCACCGCGAAGGTGCCGTTCCAGATAAAAACGCCGAACATCCGCCAGTTGGGACCGAAGAGATCCTCCATGAGCGATTTGTAAGCCGGCAGAGGAAAACTGTTCAGCAATATGGCGCAGCACCCCAGAAGCACCAGGGGCATGGTCACGATCAGACCCGAGCGTACGGCGGCAAGCAACGGCCATTCGGGAGAGCCTTCCACCAAAGGCGCCGCCGTCCTGTCAAAGGATCCCAGCATAGTCCGGATAAATCTCGCAGCCATGGTCAAATCCGTACTGTACAGTTTACAAACGCAATTTCTATATATTGCACGGAATAGGGAGCAAAGCCAACAGAAAATACATTTTTGCGGAAACATTCCGATATTCAAAAAACACATGCGCCGCCCGGCATTGTGCCGGGCGGCGCATAATCCTTTTTCGCCGTCGCGGCTTACTTGCTCAGATAATCTCCGACCAGACGGACAAGCAGCTCCGCTGCCGGCATCAGGTCACTTTCATCAAAGTCGAAACGGTCGTTATGGTGTCCCGCCGTTTTGTCGGTGCCGACCTGAATGTACGTGCCCTCGCCGCCGTTTTCCTGCACCACGGTCATCATATGCGAGTAATCTTCGCTTGCGCCGAAGTCTTTGATATCCATGATATTCGTGAACACAGGCATACTTTCCGCCACCTTGCGCACCCGGCTGACCATGGCGTCGGAACTGGCGCCGCTCTTGGTGCCGCCCATGACGGAGATCTCATGGGTGCAGCCCCACATGTCCACGGCGGCCTGGATGATGCGGCGCGCTTCCGTGGTCATGTAATCATCCAGCGCGCTGGTCTCGCCTCGCGTCTCCAGCGCCATGAATGCGTTGGGCGGTATGACGTTGCGGCCCTGGCCGCCTTCCAGCTTGCCCACGGTGATGCGGGTCACGCCTTCGCCGTTGCGGGCGATGGCGTGCAGGTTCGTTGTCGCAGCGCAAGCGGCCAGCAGGGCGTTCTTTCCTTCCTGAGGGGCCGCTCCCGCATGGGCGGACTTGCCGGTGATGCGCACGTCCCATTTGGTGGTCGCCAGAAAACCCCTGGCCCCGCAAACAAGGTCGCCTTTCTTGGCCGCCTGGAAGCCTATGTGGGTGCCCACGATCAGGTCCACGTCTTTCACGCAGCCGGCTTCCACCATGGGGCCCGCTCCGCGCACGCCTTCTTCGGCGGGCTGGAAGATTATGCGGATAGAACCTTTCAATTCGTTTTTCATACCCGCCAGTATTTCCGCCACGGCGAGCGCTATGGCCACATGACCGTCATGGCCGCAGGCGTGCATGGCCCCTTTGTTGACCGAGGCGAAGCCTTCTTTTGCCGGACGGTGCGAGGCGTCCGCGCATTCTACGGCGTCGTTGGAATCCAGATCGAAACGCAGGGCAAAACGCGGCCCCGGACCGCCGCCGCAGGCCATATCGGCCCACAGGCCCGTCAAGCCGCCATCCATCCGGGCCACTAAAGCGGGATCGGCCCCCTGGGCCACGGCCCTGGCCTGATGTTCCTTCAATGACGCGGCCGAAGGCGCTCCCATGATATCCTTGACGCTCACGGCGTCCTTGCCCATGGTCACGGCGTAACCCAGCTCTGTCATCCGCTTGATGACAAGGGAGGCGGTGCGGAATTCCGTCCAGGCCGCTTCCGGATGCTTGTGCAGATCCCGCCGGACGGCGATGATGGACGGAGCCAGATCCGCGACTTTTTTGCTGATGATGTCGCTCATGGCCCCTCCTTATCCCAGCATCAACATGCTGACGAACACGGCGATGATCATGCCCGGCGCATTGCGCTTGGCGATTTCAATGGGGTTCACGCCGGCGAGGCCCGCGCAGATAATGGCGGCTCCGGCCAGGGGGGACATGGTCCGGCCCAGAGCGCCGCCAAGCGTGGCGAGGCTGGCCATTTTTTCAATCGTCATGCCGAATTGCGTCGCATGGGGCGAGACGGCCTGGTTAAAGGCCAGGGTCGCGGCGTCGCCGGACCCGGTG
>JAVBRE010000004.1:0-10999 GCA_031548325.1 Desulfovibrionaceae bacterium | reverse complement strand
CCTTTTTGAAAAGGCCCGGCGTTGCCGCCGGGCCTTGCAGACCATCGGATTAGTTGATTTCCGCGCGACGGTTCAGGCGGCGGCCTTCTTCCGTGCGGTTGTCATACTTGGGCCGGGTCAGGCCGAAGCCTTCAGTGGTGATGGAAGAAGCGGACACGCCTTTCTTTACCAGATAGGCTTTCACGGAATCAGCGCGGCGCTGCGACAGACCCATGTTGTACTCGGCGGAGCCGATGTTGCAGGTGTGGCCGTCAACCTTGATGTTGCGGGGGCTCTGCTGCAGCATGGAGGCCACTTCGTCCAGAATGGCGGAAGAAGGACCGTCGATGACGGCGGAGTTGAAAGCGAACTGCACGCTGCGCAGGGCGATGGTGCCGCCGCCGACCACGTCATAGAACACGTCGCGCACGAACTTGTCGGCGACCGCGTCGCTGGTGACCATGTCGGAAGCTTCCACAACCACGGAGCACTTGCGCAGAGCGGCGATCTGCTTGATGATGTCCGCGCCTTCCTTGGTGTCGGCAACGGAAATGACATGCACGCAGATGTCGGGGTTGGAGGTGTACAGGGCGTTCACCTGGGCGACAGGGTCGGACCCGAGGTTTTTCGCGCCGTCGGTAACCATGATGACCGCCGCTTTGCGGGCCATCTGGTTATAGGTGGGGGTCAGGGTATACAGACCGTCGCCCATGGGGGTCAGGCGGCCGTAGATGCCCATATTGGATTTCAGCGCTTTGATGCCCTTGTCCAGAGAGGCCTTGTTATAGGGACCCATGGGCAGAACTTCGCTGACAGGGGCGAAGGTGTGCATGCTGCTGGAGTAATTCAGCGCGGGAATGCGATCATTCATGCGCTGCAGAGCGGCTTTGCCCAGGTCCATTTTGGTCTGGGTCTTCGAAAGCATGGCCCCCGAGTTATTTTTCATCATCATGGAACCCGAGTAGTCAACAAGCACGTCAAAGCTGCTGATCTTGGGTACCAGGGTGCCGGTGGCGGGCGCGGCAACGGCGCTGGCGGCCAGCATCATTGCCATCGCGGCAAACAAGGCGATGAGTCTGAAACGTTTCATGGTCTCCTCCAGAGAATTGGGTAATTTGGTTCGCGCGTACGTAATGGGGCCCATTCACTTTTCCTATCTGCAATGAGCATAAAACGCAAGTGCCCAGGCCCCTTGGGGGATCCCTCTCGCCGCACTGTGCCGCTACTCAAGCAGAGCTTGCATGGAAAGCATAGCGGATTTTAGGGCTTCGTCAAGAGTCGGATGGGCAAAAATCACTTTATTTATATCATTTTTTCTCCATTTGTTCGCAACAATGATTTCCGCAAGCGTGACAAGGTGCGATACGCCGTGGCCAAAAGCCGTTATAGATCGGATACTTCCGTCAATCCAGGCCACTTTGACAAAGCCCTGGGCCGATCCGTAGCTTTGGCTGATGGCGTTGGCGGCGAGTTGTGAACGGGAAACATATACCGAGTGTCCTGCTTGCTTCAAATCGGCCGCCGCGGGACCGACGCGCATGACTTCCATATGCCCGTAAATGCACGAGGGCATGACTGCATACGCGTAAGGTTCCGTCGTTTCGCCGGCGATATGCGCCGCCACATACTGCGCCTGGTGTTCGGCGGCGTGGGCCAGCAGAACTTTGCCGTTGACGTCGCCGACGGCATAGATGCCGTCTCCGGCCTTCAGATATGCGTCGGTGCTGATGTTGCCCCGCCTTTCCAGATTGACGGCGGATGCGCCGCACTGCAACTGCGCGGTCGGGAACTGGCGGCCAACGGCCACCAGCGATTTTTCAGCCCGCAGAACTTCGCCGTCGGCAAGGCGCAGAATCGATTCGCCGTTTTCGGTGGTCAAAGACTCCACCCGCCGCCCCGTCAGAATGGTCCAGCCGTTCTGCTGGTGATATCTGGCCAGCGCGGCGGAGACTTCTTCGTCCTCAAGCGACGCGATGCGCGGCAAGGCTTCAACCATGGTAATTTTGGAGCCCAGACGGTGAAAAATGTCCCCGAGTTCCAGCCCGATGAAGCCGCCGCCCACGATGAGCAGGCTTTTGGGCGCCGCGCTCAGGTTCAGCAGCGAGGTGGAGGAAAGGACGCTTTCGCCGTCCGGCTTGATGCCCGGGAAAAAAGCGGGAGTCGAGCCGACAGCTACAATGCAGTGCGTAAAAATCACTTCTTCGACGCCATTTTCAGTTTTGACCGTCAGGCTTTTGGGGCCGCTGAATGCGGCCCGGCCCTTGATCATCGTTATGCCGGCGCCGGCGAGGCGCTTGCTCAGGGCGTCCCGGGCGCTCTTGAGGTATCGGTTTTTGCGATCCTGCAACGCGGCAAGGTCAAAGGCGATTTCGCCGGATGCCGTCTTATATTTTTTTTGCGCGGCCAAGAGGCCCAGGCAGGCCGTGTTGCCGATCAGCAGCTTGGTGGGTATGCAGCCGCAGTTCAGGCAGGTGCCCCCCGGATAACCCATTTCGACAAGCGCGGTTTTCAGGCCGCGTTCCGCTGTTTCAAACGCGGCGGTCGTGCCGCCGGGGCCTCCTCCTATGACGACAACGTCACATATCATCGGTCAGCACCATGTCCTTTGCCGCCTTTGTCTCGTCCAGCCGCCGCATGGGCAGGCGAAGGGGAGCGTCGAGAACGGATTGCGGATCGGATTTCGCCTGTTCAATAATGGTGATGAGGTCGGCGCAAAAGCGGTCCAGAGTTTCTTTGCTTTCAGTCTCGGTGGGTTCGAACATCAGGCATTCTTTGACGATCAGGGGAAAGTAGATCGTAGGGGCGTGATAGCCTTTGTCCAGCAGCGCTTTCGCCAGATCCAGCGCGCGCACGTGTTGCGGGGCGAGGTTCATGGCCGAGGCCACAAATTCGTGCATGCAGATGCGGTTGTAGGGAATGTCCAGATGTTTTTCCAGCAGCGCGCGCATATAGTTGGCGTTCAGCACCGCGTAATTCGAAGCGCGGCTCATGCCTTCGCGGCCCAGGCGCAGCATATAGGAAAGGGCGCGGATGGTGATGCCGAAGTTGCCGTAAAAAGGCGCCACATTGCCGATGGATTGGGGCAGGTCGTCGGTGACGCCGAAACTGCCGTCCGCCTTTTTGATCACTCTGGGCGCGGGCAGAAAAGGCAGCAGGCGTTCGGAAACGCCGACCGGCCCCGCGCCGGGGCCGCCGCCGCCGTGGGGAGTGGCCATGGTCTTGTGCAAATTGAGATGCACAACATCAAAACCCACGTCTCCGACCCGCATACGGCCCATGATGGCGTTGAAGTTCGCGCCGTCATAGTAGAGCAGGGCGTCTACGGAGCGCAGTTGTTCCACCAGTTTGGGCAGGTGCTTTTCAAACAGGCCGAGCGTGTTGGGGCAGGTCATCATCAGGGCGGCCACCGAATTGTCCAGCACGGCGGCCAGGGCGTCGGGGTCGACCATGCCGTCTTTCGATTCGATATTGACCACCTCATAGCCCGCCAGAGCCGCGGTTGCCGGGTTGGTGCCGTGGGCGGAGTCCGGGCAGATGACTTTCGTCTTTTTGTTGCCTTTGGCTCTGTGGTAGGCAGCGATGAGCAGCGCGCCCGTGAGTTCCCCTTGCGCGCCCGCCATGGGGTGCAACGTGAAAGCCTGCATTCCGGTCAGCTCGCAGAGCAGGTTTTCCGTCAGGTACATGGCTTCCAGCGCACCCTGGGTCAGGCCCGCGCCCCCGGGAAGCAGCGCGAACATGGGGTGCAACTGGCTGAAGCCGGCGAGCGCCGCTGTGTATTCCGTGAACTTGGGGTTGTACTTCATAGTGCACGACCCCAGAGGATAAAAATTGCTGTCCACGCTGAAATTTTTGCGGGAAAGGCAGGTGAAATGGCGCACCACGTCCAGTTCGGACAGTTCCGGCAGCCTGGGAGCTTTCGCACGCAGCAATTCCTTGGGCAGCATGTCCGATGCGGAGCGGCCGGGTTTCGCCGGCAGAATGCCTTTACGGCCGGGTACGGACTGCGCGAATACGGTTTTCATAAGTTGCCTCCCAGAAACGCGGCCAGTTGTTCAATGTGCGCGGGCATTGTCTTTTCCGTGCAGGCCACCAGCAACACATTTTCCATGTTGTTTCCCTTGTACCAGCGTCCGATGGGTATGCCGGGAACCACTTTATCCTGTACCATGGCCGTGACGACATCGGCGGCGGGTTTGGGTAGGCGCAGGGCGAATTCGTTGGCAAAGGGCGCGTTGTTCAAACGTTTTACGCCGGAAATGGAGGTAAGAGCCTGTTCCGCCTCGCGGGCGCGGAGCATACTGCTTTCGGCCGTGCGAGCCAGTCCTTCGGGGCCGAGCAGGCAGAGGTGGACAAGCGCCCGCAGGGCGCAAAGCGCCTGATTGGAGCAGATGTTCGATGTGGCTTTGGCCCGGCGAATATGCTGCTCGCGGGCCTGCAAAGTCAGCACGTATCCGGTTTTGCCCGTCAGGTCGACCGTACGGCCGACGATGCGGCCGGGCATTTGGCGGACGACGGTTTTGTTGCAGGCCATGATGCCGAGGTAGGGGCCGCCGAAGGAAAGAGGCAGGCCGATGGACTGCCCGTCGGCAACGGCGATGTCCGCGCCCATTTCTCCGGGCGTTTTCAGAACCGACTGCATGACCGGGTAGACGCTGAGGATGGAAAGCGCCCCGTTTTTCTTCGCGGCGGCAAAAAGTTCTGTGTAATCGGCAACCACTCCGAAAAAGTTGGGGTTTTGCACCACAACTCCCGCCGCCCCGGCGACGGCCGCTTTCAGGGTGTCCATGTCCGGCGCGCCGTTGACATGAGGCACGGTGACGATGTCCAGGCCCAGGTTGGCCGTCAGAGTTTGCAGCATGGTCCGGTACAGGGGATTCACCGTTTCGTCCACGATCAGGCGGGTTCGCTTTGCGCTGCGCACAGCCATCATGCAGGCTTCGAAAATGGCGCTGCCCGCGTCATAGACCGAAGCGTTGGCCACATCCATGTCCAGCAGGCGGCATACGGCGGTCTGGTATTCAAAGATGGCCTGCAGCGTACCTTGTGACGCTTCGGGCTGGTAGGGCGTATACGCGGTATAAAACTCGCCGCGCGAGGTCAGGGCGTCCACAGCCTTTGGGATGGCGTGATCATAAAAGCCGCCGCCGACAAAACTGATTTTGGTGTATTTGTTGGCGCCGGCCAGTTTTTCCATACGGCCGCAGACGTCGAATTCGCTGAGGCCGGATGGCAGAGAAAAGCTTTTTGGCCGCATGGCCTCGGGAATATCGGCGAAAAGATCATCCAGGCCTTTCACGCCGACAGCGCTGAGCATTTCGCTCAAATCCTGCGGGGTATGGGGAATAAAAGGCATGCTTCCTCCGGCAAAGTAAGGCGGCTCGCCCGCGTGAACGGGCAAGCCGAAAGAGCAAAACTGCTGACAGACCGTGACGCCGTGCGAACGAGCGCCAGAACAATTTCACTTTGAAATTGCCCGGCAGGCGCGAAGCGAATGCCCGCTTGCGTGTCGTTTGATTTGTATGATTTCACTCTGTTACATGAGTCGATGGTATGTTTAGCAAATCTCGAAGTATGTGATCTCAAAGTAAAAACGCTAGTGCGCTTCGTTCTGCGCGTGTTCTTCATATTCTTCCGCGCTCATCAGACCGGAAGGAGAGGAGATGAGCTTGACCCGCACCAGCCAGCCGGCATCAAAGGGAGATTCGTTGATCAGTTCCGGGTTGGCGTCAAGGTCGGTGTTGACCTCGATGACCTCGCCGGAAACGGGGGAGTACAGTTCGCTTGCGGCCTTTACGGATTCCACGGAACCCATTTCCTGGCCGGCCTGTAGTGTGCTGCCGACCGTCGGCAGATCGACGAAGGTAATGTCGCCCAATTGTTCCTGGGCGAAATGGGTGATGCCGATAACGGCTTCGTCGCCTTCGATGCGGACCCATTCATGCGTTGCAGCGTAATACAGATCGTCGGGATTGTTCATGGAATGCTCCTCAAGGGTTCGTAACAAAAAATACGTAAGCAGGCACATTCAGCAGCCCGGCGGCCGGGCCGAGGACGGACGAAAACGCATTGCTGCTCAGTGATAGCGTTTGCCGCGCTGCCGTGCAAGGGAATTGTTGGCATTTGCGGAAAAAAAGGATACACAGCCCGCGGCATAAAGATTGTTAATTTCAGGAGCGTTTTCCAATGACTCTCAGCATCGGCATAGTGGGCTTGCCCAATGTGGGCAAATCCACACTGTTCAACGCCCTCACCCGCGCGCAAAACGCGGAGGCGGCCAATTACCCTTTCTGCACCATTGAACCCAACAAGGCGACGGTCCCGGTGCCTGACGCCAGATTGGCGAAACTCGCAGTTCTGGTCAAGCCTCAGCGCGTGGTTCATGCGACTGTCGATTTTATCGACATTGCCGGCCTTGTGCGCGGGGCCAGCAAGGGCGAAGGCCTGGGCAACCAGTTTTTGGCGAATATTCGCGAATGCGCGGCCATTCTTGAAGTCGTGCGCTGCTTTGACGACGAGAACGTCACGCATGTGGAAGGCGGAGTTAACCCTGTCCGCGATGTGGAAGTCATAGAAACCGAGCTTCTGCTGGCCGACATTCAGTCCGCTGAAAGACGGCTGGAACGGATCAGCAAGATGGCCAAGGGCGACAAGGCCATGCAGGCTTTACGCGACGAGGTTCAGGCCCTTGTTGACCACATGAACGCGGGAGGCGGCGCGGCAGCGTTCGCTGCCCCCGATACGGATCTTTTTCGCCAGCAGATGCGGGAAATGGGGCTGATCAGCGCAAAAAAAACCATCTACTGCGCGAACATCGACGAGGCAACTCTGGCGACCGGCGGCGAAAATGCCCATGTGGCGGCCCTGCGCGCTCTGGCGGAACGGCGCGGCGCCGGTTTTGTGATGATTTGCGCCAAAATCGAAGAAGAATTGCACGGCCTTTCGGATGCGGACCAGACGGATATGCTCGCATCGTACGGCATCGCGGAAAGCGGTCTGACCACGGTCATCCGCAGCGGCTACGCCGCGTTGAATCTGGCCAGCTATTTCACAGCCGGAGAAAAGGAGGTGAAAGCCTGGACCATCAGCAAAGGCGCCAGGGCGCCGCAGGCCGCCGGCGTCATTCATACGGATTTCGAGCGCGGCTTCATCCGGGCCGAGGTTATCAGCTATGACGATTACATCCGTCTGGGTTCGGAGGCCGCCGCCCGTTCGGTCGGCCTGCTGCGCGTGGAGGGCAAGGAATACGTCGTGAAGGACGGCGACGTTATGCATTTCTTGTTCAACATTTAGAAGGTATACCCCAGCGTGATCGCGCCAAAATTCTGGTTGTCGCCCTGCCCGTGGAATTCCTTGCTGCGGATCACATGCGTGTAGGTCAGGCGAAAGTCATAGACTTCCATCGCAATGCCGCAGGTCAGTTCGCCGACAAAGGGGAACTTGTCCACGCTACGGCTGTCCTTCCAGGTATTGCCGTCGAGAAAGGTGTTGTGGGCGACGCCCCGGCCTTCGACTCCGGCAAAGGCATAGATGCTGAAGTTGCCCCGAAAAAATCCGTCCGGGTTTATTTGATCCGTTCTCCCCGGCGCTAAAATGCCCGACCCCGGACGGATGGTGGACGAGCCGAAGTCCGGCGGCAGATTCCAACCCAGGCGGAATTCGCCGCCGAAGGCCGCCTGGGTGAGCGGCGTGCCGGCGCTGAGACCAAGGTGCGGCAAAAAGTCCCATCCCCAGCCTCCGGCGCTGTCGTTCGCGCGCCAGGTTCGCGTCCAGGAAAGCATGAGCGTCGGTTCGTCATGCAGTTGATGGTCCCAGCCTTTGGCCGTATCCATGCCCCAGAAACGGTGCACTTCATTTTGGGCCTGTTCTCCGAGAGCGCTTGGGCCGACGGCGCCCGCAGCCAGTTCCAGGGTGTCCAGCCTGTTTTCCCGCTTGGCGTGCAGAGCGAGAAAAGCGTAAAGGTAGCCCGCATAGGGCCGGTCGCCCGCGGGCGGATTTGATGCGCCTGTTTTTTCCGGCGTGTAGATCTGCTGCCCCAGCCCCAGCGAAATATTATACTGGACGGCGTTTTTGCTGCCGGGAAAAGGCACGTCGCCCAGCAGCCTGCTGAGCCCTGCGGGCAGAAGATCGTTCTCCGCGAGGGTATGCAGGTCCGGGCTGATGAACCGCAGTTGCACGGCGTTGGTATAGTAATGATCCTCGTCGTAAAACAGGTCGTTTTCAAAATGCAGCAGCAGAGTTGAACGGGGTTTTGGAGGAGTCGGTCCGATGGAAGGGACGTCCGGCGGCCCGGCCGTTTGCGCGAACGCCGGCAGGCAAAGCACGACAAGAACGGCGGCAATCGCACACAAAGCATGAATGGCCCGGGTCATGCGGGTCTCCAGAGTTGAAAGCCGGTTTCGGCGAATTTTCATGCGTATAGAAGGTATTCGAAACAGGGGCGCGCTGTCCATGCTTTTATAACAGCGATCGCCCCCTTTTCCGCATAACCGGGCAAGGGGGCGACCGCTGTTGAAACGGGCAGGCCCGTTATGCGAAGGATTTTCTCTCCAGCCCGAAGGTCTCGTGCAATACGCGCACAGCCAGTTCCAGATATTTTTCTTCGATCAGGCAGCTGATTTTGATTTCCGAAGTGCTGATCAGCAAAATATTGATGCCTTCGCGGTGCAGAGCGGCAAAGGCTTTGGACGCGACGCCCGAATGGTTGCGCATGCCCACGCCGATGGCCGAAACTTTGGCGATGTTGATGTCGTGCAGCACTTCCGCGGCGTCGATTTTTTTGCTCACGGACTCCATGAGTTCCAGGGTTTTTTTCAGATCCTTGCGGGCCACGGTGAAGGTTATGTCCGTAACCGCGTCGCGGCTGGGGTTTTGCACGATCATGTCCACGGCGATGTTGGCGTCTGCCAGGGGGCCGAACACGGCGGCGGCCACGCCGGGCTTGTCGGGAACGGCGCGCAGAGTGACGCGGGCCTGATCTTTGTCGTAGGCGATGCCGGAAACGAGAACATGTTCCATATGAGAGTCCTCCTGGGAAACGATGGTTCCCGGGGTATCGGTGAAGGTTGAGCGCACATGCACGACCACGCCGTATTTTTTGGCGAATTCCACGGACCGAATTTCCAGGACTTTTGCTCCCATGCTGGCCATTTCCAGCATTTCGTCATAGGTCATGCGATCCAGTTTGCGGGCGCCGGGGCACATGTTGGGGTCGGTTGTATATACTCCGTCCACGTCCGTATAGATTTCGCAGCTTTCCGCTTTGACGGCGGCGGCCAGGGCAACGGCGGAAGTGTCCGAACCGCCCCGGCCCAGGGTGGTGATGCGGTCGTCGTCGCTGATTCCCTGAAAACCCGCCACCACCAGCACATCGTGCTGTTCGAACAATTTTTTGATCCTGTCGCTGTCAATAGACCGGATGCGCGCTTTCATGAACACGTCATCGGTCCTGACGGGAATCTGAAAGCCCAGAAGGGACCGGGCTTTGATGCCCCGGTCTTTGAGCAGCATGGTAAAAAGGGATATGGACACCTGCTCGCCGGTGGAAACCATGGAGTCGCATTCAGCGGGATCAGGGGTTTCGGACCATTCGGCGGCCAAGGCAAGAAGTTTGTTGGTGTCCCCCGCGCGGGCCGAAAGGACAACCAGCATTTTATAGCCCCGGCCAAGGCCCGCGAGCACTTTTTCCCGCACGCGCAGCATGCGGTCACGGTCGGCAACGGAGCTGCCGCCGAATTTCTGGACCAGGATACGCATAACAGTTCCTTCAGTTTACGGTGAAAACCCCGACTACGGGCAGAGCAAAGCGATGATCCGCTTTGCCGTCTCCCCGAACGGGGTTAGTCGCGCGCCGCGCCCGGATCCGTCATCCAGCAGCGCGCATTCGATCCGGTCCGGAGGCAACGCGTAGCCGGGCAGCCTCTGAGCCCATTCGACAAGCACTACATGCCGCCCCTCATCCAAAAAATCAAGCAAACTTTCATCAACAGTCTCGTTTTCTTGCCGGTACAGGTCGTAATGCGCGACCGGCGGGGTGGTGGGGTACATGTTGCAGACCGTGAAACTGGGACTTGAGGTTTCGGCCGCATCGCCGCCGGGCAACGCCTTGACCAGGGCGTTGACCAACGTGGTTTTGCCCGCGCCCAGGTCGCCGTAAAGCAGGATGCAGCGCGGGCCGGGCGAGCGGGCGAGGGCGGCGGCAAGGCGGCGGCCGAGTTCTTCGGTGTCCGCGGCGTCGGGAAGGTGAATGTCCATAAGGGGTCCTGTGCAAAAACGGAAAAGATCAGGCCCGGCCCGGCTTTTCTCCGGCCATGGCGCGGGGGACGGCGTCGGCGATCTCACGGGCCAGGGCGCCGCGTTGGGGATAGCGGTCGGCCAGCAGTTCTCCCGCCCGTCCGTGCAGATGAACGCCAAGACAGACCGCGCGCAGGGCGCTTTCCGCTTTCGCGACATCTCTGCGCGCCAGCAGCGCCGCGATGACGCCGGTCAACACGTCGCCGGACCCGCCCACGGCCAGGCAAGGGGCGGCGAAAGGGGCCAGAATCACGGGTTCCTCCTGATGGCCGATCAGGGTGCCCGCGCCTTTCAGCACCACGGCGGCCGCGCAGCGCAAGGTCAGGGCGCGCAGGGCTTTGGGGCGGTCGGTCTGAATTTCTGCCGCGCCGGCTTCGCCAAGGCCCAGCATGCGCGCGGCCTCGCCGGGATGCGGCGTGATGCAGTCGCCCTCGCGCAACAGATCGGCCAGGCCCGAATCCGGCCATAGAGGGTACAGCCCGTCGGCGTCAAGAACCAGAGGGGGGCGCCGCGGCAGGCGCAGCAGAGCTTCAAGAACGAGGGCGGCTTTCGGTGAGCGGCCCAGGCCCGGCCCCACGGCCAGAGCGCTTTTTTCAGGCAGGACGGCGACGGCGTCAAGCAGTGGGCCGATCATGTCCGGGGACCACGCGCTGCCCGCGCCCAGCGGCAGGGTCATCAGTTCCGGCAGGTTGTTGTGGATTTCCGGGCCAAGCCCGGCCGGGCAGGCCGC
>JAVBRE010000204.1:0-6995 GCA_031548325.1 Desulfovibrionaceae bacterium | reverse complement strand
CGACCCTGCATCGGGAACTTGCCCCCGCCTGCGTGCCGCCCGCTGTGCTGTTCATGCACCCCGGTCTGCCCGACATCGCGGCGGCGGGCGGTTCTTTTTTCCCCGACAACTCTACGCTTTCACCGCCTGAAGCCAAATCCGCCCTGGCGGAACTGCTGACTCTGGGCGAAGCCCTGGATGTCGCAAACGATCGCGGCTTGTGGGCGGCGGAGCGGGGCGGCGGCGCTTCGCCTTTTTTACCCGGCCGGGCGCTTTCCGGCGAAGAAAAAGCCGCGCTCGGCCGTTTTGTCGGCGGACAGGACAGCAAAGGACACCCGGCCGCGCGCCCTTCCAACGCGCCCCTCCCCCTGACCGCCGCCCATAAGGCGCTGCTGCTGGCCTGGGACCTGGAAGAACGCCTTCTGGAACTGGCCGAACTGCGCAAAAGCGTCGCCGCCGCCGGTGAAAACCTGGCCCTGGCCCTGGCCGGCGCCATGGACGAAAACTCCGAATCCGATGCGGCCGCGCCCGGCCGGGCGGCTTTTTTCGCTCCGCCGGAAAGCGAAATCCCGGCGGCGGACTGGCGGCTTGTGCTCGCCGCCATGGCGGCCTTCATGCCGCCCGATGCAGTCATCGTCAGCGCGCACCTTGAGATGCGGCAAAGCATGCTTGACGCGGGCATGCTGCGCCCCTTGCCCGAAGACGCGGCCGCCCTGATCGAAGACTGGCCGCCCGCCCTGCGCGCCGCCACCCTGTGGGCCTGCCTGCCTCTGTGGCGGATTTTGGGCCTGTCCCGTTCTTCGGAAGACAAGCCCTACCTGCTGCGCGCGCCCGAACTGCTGATCTGCCCGTCCGGGGTCCGCCCATGAACCGCTCCTTCACGCATCCCTGCGCTCTGAAGGAAGAATACGCCCGAGGCCTTGCCGGTCTGATTTTTGACTGCGACGGGGTGCTGTTCGATTCTCAGGAAGCCAACGACGCCTACTACAACCGCATCAGGTCCATGGTGGGTCTGCCGCCCATGACCCAAACGGAAGCGGATTACGCGCACATGGTGTCTACCGACGAAGCTTTGAAACGCATGATACCCGAAGGGCTGCTTTCAGCCGCGTTGGAAGCGCGCAATTCTTTGCGTTACCGTGACAACTTCATGGCCCTGATGCGTCCCGCTCCCGCTGTTTTCGACTTTCTGGGCAGCTTGCAAAAAAAGGGCCTGCGCCTGGCCCTGTGTACCAACCGCAGCGATTCCGTGCGTGATGTTCTGGCCCACTTCGGCATGCAGCGGTATTTCGAACCGGTCATAACCATCAGCCGGGCAAAACCCAAGCCGGACCCCGACGGTCTGCAGCAGATTCTTGAAGAATGGAAGGCCATGTCCTGCCAGGTGGCCTTTGTGGGCGACTCTCTGGTGGATCAGCAGGCCTCGTCCGCCGCGGGCGTGCCTTTTTGGAGTTTCGCCAACCCTGATCTGCACGCCCGCCTGCATGTCGACAGTTTTGCCCAGCTTGGCGAGATGCTGCTGCCGGTGCTGCGAAACTGATCCATATTTTTTGCTTGATTCTTCCACACAGTCGGGCAAACTCTTTTCTGACGGCGGCTCGAACGAACTCCGCCGCATGCCGGAGGTTTCATGTATCTCTTGTCCAACCTGCTTTCCGCCATCGCCTACATCGTGCATACCGTCATCTGGCTGTATACCTGGGTCATCATCATTGCCGCGCTGCTCTCCTGGGTCAACCCCGACCCGTACAACCCCATCGTCCGCACACTGAAAGGCCTGACCGACCCCGTGCTGTGGCGGGTCAGAAAACATATGCCCTTCACTTACGTCGGCGGCCTTGATCTTTCGCCCGTGGTGGTCATCTTCGCGTTGCAGTTTTTCGACCTCGTCATCGTGCGCAGCCTGGACCAGTTCAGCGCGCGCCTGCTCATGAGCTCAAGCACGGGCCTGGGATGATGTACACGGGCCGCATCGAGTTTATGAACCACGCTCTGCCGCGCGCCCTGTTCGGCTATTCCCGGCCGCATGTGGACAGTTTGCTGCAAGATCTCTCCGCGTCCCTTGCGCGGCTGAGCGAAGAAAAACTCGATCTGGCCAAACGGGCGGGCCGCCTCGAAGAGGCCCTTGCGGAGTATCGCCAACGTGAGATAGCCTTGCGGGAAGCTCTGATCGCCACCAGACGAACGAGCGAAGACATCAAGGCCGCCGCCCAGAAAGAAGCCCAGCTTGTTCTGGACACCGCCAACAGCAGGGCGGAAAGCCTGCTGAACAATGCCAACCTGCGCCTGGCCAGAGTCATGGAAGAGGCGGCAGAGGCCCAAAAGGCCAAAGCTCGATTTGAATTGAAACTGCGGTCGGTCATCGAAGGGCATTTGCGTCTGATGGAACTGGACCGGCAGGAATCGGCCAGCCTTGACGCCGCCGTGGCCAAGTTGGCAAAGCAAGGGCCGGAAGCGTAGATGACGGCAAAAGGCGTGATACGCCCCGCCTGGGTGAAAGCTCTTGACGACGGGACCTGGCGCCTTTATGTGCGGGTGCAGCCCGGCGCGCGGCGCAACGAAATCGCGGGACAGACCGAGAGCTGTCTGCGCGTGCGGGTCACGGCCCAGGCCGTGGACAACAAGGCCAACCAGGCTCTGACCGAATTTCTGGCCGGGCTGCTGGGTCTGAGAACGAACAGACTGCGAATAGTAAGCGGCGAGACCGCGAGGCAAAAAACGCTGCTCGTGGCAGCGACGTCGGAACCGGACTGGGGAGCCGTATGCCCCCCGGATGTACCTTAAGAGGAGGAGTGTGTTATGGATCAAAGAGAGCGCACGTTGCTGGAAAAATATGCCCCTCTTGACGAGGAACTGCGCAATTTGCAGGGTGAGCATGCCCTGTTTGAAAAACAGCTGGAAAAGTTGGAGTCGAAAGTATACCGCACTCCCGCTGAAGAAATGCAGGTCAAGCAACTGAAAAAACAAAAACTTGAGGGCAAAACCAAGATGGTAGCCATCCTGGAACGCTATGCCCGTGAAGATAAATCATAAATTTTCGCCGTTGCCGTGATGCAAGAGGGGGCGGATCGCCCCCTCTTGCCGTCCGGACCGGCACGAGGCAGGTATCGCATGCGCCGTGTTCTCTCCGTTCTTGTTGAAAATGAGCCGGGGGTTCTTTCTCGGGTGGCGGGACTTTTTTCCGGCCGGGGCTTCAATATCGAATCACTGCACGTGGCCCCCCACCTGGAAAACGGACTTTCACACATGACCATCACCACCAGGGGCGACGCGCAGATCATCGAACAGATCGTCAAGCAGTTGCGCAAGCTGGTCACCGTGGTCAAGGTCGTTGATTTCAACAATATCGTCACTGTCGAACGGGAAATGGTGCTGGTCAAGGTCCAGGCCGAAGACGAAAAACGGGGCGAAGTTTTGCGGCTGGCCGATATTTTTCGTTGCAAGGTCGTGGACGTCAGCCTGACGGAACTGACCCTGGAAGTGACCGGCAACTACGAAAAATTACAGGCCGTTCTCGGTCTGCTGAGCAAGTTCGGCATCAAGGAAATGGCCCGTACGGGCACTGTAGCGCTACGCCGCTCCAGCCAGCCCGAAGTAAAGGAATAACTAACGGAACGGAGTCGTCATGAAGGTTTATTATGACAAGGATGCGGATCTCAAAACCCTGAAAGGCAAGACTATCGCCATTATCGGCTACGGCAGCCAGGGGCACGCCCACGCCCTGAACCTGCGCGATTCCGGCATGGACGTCATCGTGGCCCAGCGTCCCGGCGGTCCCAACCACGATCTGGCCAAAGAGCACGGTTTCGCCCCCATGGCGGCTGCCGACGCGGCCCAAAAAGCCGACATCATCATGGTGCTGCTGCCCGATCAGTACCAGGCCGAAGTCTATGAAAAAGACATCAAGCCCCATTTGAAAAAAGGCAAATCCCTGCTTTTCGCCCATGGTTTCAACATCCACTTCGGCCAGATCAGCCCGCCCAAGGATGTGGATGTGTTCATGATCGCGCCCAAGGGACCCGGCCACCTGGTCCGCCGCACCTTTACCGAGGGCGGCGGGGTGCCCTGCCTGGTCGCTGTTCACCAGGACGCCAGCAAAAGCGCCCTGAAAAAGGCCCTGGCCTACGCCAGGGGCGTGGGCGGTACCCGGTCCGGGGTCATTGAAACCACCTTTCGCGAAGAAACCGAAACCGATCTGTTCGGCGAACAGACCGTGCTTTGCGGCGGCCTTTCCTCGCTGATCCAGGCCGGGTTCGAAACCCTGGTCGAAGCCGGATACCAGCCTGAAATGGCCTATTTCGAATGCCTGCATGAAGTGAAGCTGATTGTGGACCTGCTTTACGAAGGCGGCTTCGCCAAAATGCGCGGCTCTATCAGCGACACGGCCGAATACGGCGATTATGTGACCGGCAAGCGTTTGATTACCGACGAGACCAGAAAAGAGATGAAAAAAATCCTGGCCGAAATCCAGCAGGGCCTTTTCGCCCGGGACTTTATTCTGGAATACAAGGCGGGCATGGCCAGTTTCAAGGCCGTCCGCCGTCTGCAGGCCGAACACCCCATTGAAACGGTAGGCAAGGAATTGCGGGCCATGATGCCCTGGCTGGGCCGCAAATAGCGGCGCCATGCGCCTTTTCACGCTCGCGTCTTCCGCCGGGGCTCCCCGGCGGAAGCCTTGACCCCCTCTCTGCCAGCCGGTATTATTCCATCTTCGACCCGTGAAACGGTCTCATCTTTTTTCAAGGTTTTTTATGGATACAGCCTCTTCCGACAAGCGCGCCGTTCTGGTGCTGGGGGGCTCCACCGGCCTTCTGGGTCAGGCGCTGACGCAGACAATCCGCGCAGCCGGATACGCCGTCACCGCCACGGGCAGGCATGATGTTGATCCGGGCGATTCCACGGCCCTTGCCGATCTCATTGACGCCGTCGCTCCGGCAATCGTTTTCAACACCGTCGCCTATACCCAGGTCGAACAGGCGGAGGACGAAGAAGAAGCCGCCATGGGGCTGAACCGCGTCTTTCCCTGTATGCTGGGCCGCATCATCAAGGCCAGGCCGCATATCCGCATGGCTCATTTCAGCACGGATTTCGTCTTTGACGGCCGCAAAAACAGCCCCTATACCGTCGAAGACGCCACCGCCCCGCTGAACGCATACGGCCGCACCAAGCTGGCTGGGGAACAGGCCCTGCTGCAACTGCAGATGGAAAACTGCTGCATTATCCGTTCGGCCTGGCTGTTCGGGCCGGGCAAAAAAAACTTCGTGCGCACCATTCTCGACCTGTGCCTGCACAGAACCAGCCTCAACGTTGTGCACGACCAAACGGGCTCTCCTTCCTACACCCTGGATCTGGCCGCATACAGTCTGAAATTGATGGAAAGCGAGGCAAGCGGCGTCTTTCATATCGTCAATTCCGGAGAAGCCAACTGGTGCGAACTGGCGGCCGAGGCCGTGCGTCTGGCCCAGATGGAATGCGTCATCAACCCCGTTCCTTCAAAAGAATACCCGCAAAAGGCCGTGCGGCCCGCCTACTCCGTGCTTGACACCTCGCGTTTCACCCTTGTCACGGGCATCGCGCCCAGGCCCTGGATTCAGGCCCTGGCAGACTACATATATACAGCCGTGCCTCTGGAATAAACGCGTATGGACTCGCGCGCGGACAAAACTCACCCGTCCCGCTGCGGGATCGAGGGGGCTCAACCCCCTTGCGGGGTGCAGGGGCAGCGCCCCTGCTTGCGCTCTGAATATCCCGATCATAAAAACACCATCTGGATCAACGCCGGAGAGCTGTCAGGCGACATGCACGGCGCATCGCTTCTTCGAGCTTTGCGGGCCGCGGACCCGAATCTGACCTTTACCGGCATGGGCGGCCCCTATCTGCGGGCCGAGCCTGATTTCGCGCCCCGCTTTCGCAGCGAAGAACTTTCGGTCATGGGGGTTGGCGAGGTCGTCCGCCATCTGCCCCGCATCCTCGGCCTGCTTTCGCGCGTCAAGGCGGCCCTGGCCGCGACGCGGCCCAAAGCTTTGGTTGTCATCGACGCGCCCTCCTTTCATTTCCGGGTCATCAGGGCGGCGCGGGAGATGGGCATACCCGTCTACTATTACATCAGCCCCAAGGCCTGGGCCTGGAAGGCCAAACGCGCGCTTTTCATCAAAGAGAACGTGCGCCGTCTGATCAGCATCCTGCCCTTTGAAGTCCAGTTCTACCGCCGTTTCGGCATGGAAATCGACTACGTGGGCAACCCTCTGGTCGACATGATCGACTGGGAACGCCTGCGGCGCATCACCTTTGAGCCGGGCAAAATCGGCCTGCTGCCGGGCAGCAGAAAGAAGGAAATCGCAAGCCTGCTGCCCCAGTTCGGCGAGGCCGCCCGCATTTTGCTTGAACGACGACCGGACCTGTCCTTTCACCTGGTTCGGGCTCCGAATTTTACGGAAGAGGAACTTCTGGCTTTCTGGCCCGCCGGCGTGCCCGTGCGCATCGTGCCGCCGGACGATCGTTACGCCTTCATGCGCGGCTGTGAAATGCTCATCGCCGCGTCCGGCACCGTAACCCTGGAAGCCGCCCTGACCGGCACCCCCACCCTGGTCACATACAAAGTCTCGCCTCTGACCTATACGGCGGCGAAGCTGCTGCTGAAAATTCCCTATGTCAGCCTGTCCAACCTGATTATGGACCAAGCCCTGTTCCCCGAACTGCTGCAAAGGGACTGTGACGGCCCGAATCTGGCCGAAGCGGCCTGGCGCTGGCTCAGCCCCGCCGACGACGACGCGCCGCTGCCCCGCATCCGGGCGGAGCTGGAAAAGCTGCGCCGGCTGATGGGCGAACCGGGCGCCGTGAACCGGGCTGCGGCCGTCATCCTCCAGGACATGCGCGCGTTGCTAAAATTGCCGTGATGCTTCGTCGGCGGGGGGGGGGTTGGGGGGGGGGGGAGCCACCCCCAGAAAACACCCCCCCACCAAACACCCCCAGAACCCCCCGCGCGCCGCGTTAGGAGCGGCCGAGAAAAAAAAAAA
>JAVBRE010000110.1:0-5889 GCA_031548325.1 Desulfovibrionaceae bacterium | reverse complement strand
CCGGACACAAGGGCTACGGCACGGCGGAGCACCTCGCCGCCCTCGCCCGGCTCGGCCCCTGCCCCATGCACCGCCGCAGTTTTCGCAAAGTCAGGCCGGAGCAGGAACAGTTGAAGCTGTTCTGACCGGGGAGGCTCCGCTTCCCCGAACCCCTCCGGCAAGGGGCATTGCCCCTTGGAACACGTATAGGCGAAAGCCGTCTCTTCAACGTAGAGACGGCGTTCGCCATAATCGGGGTCAAGGGGACTGGTCCCCTTTTATTTTTGCAATTTGACACTACAACATTTTACGCTTGAAATAGTCGCTTGACGGCGAGCCAGATTCGCCTACGCCTATTTCGCGGCAAGGATTTGCTGACAAATCCTTGCGAGCATTTCAAGTGTGAAATGCTCTAGTTGATCACGCCGCAGACCATACGTTCGCCGCCTCCGCCCAGAGGGGCGGGCATGTCGGAATAGTTGTCGCCGCCCGCGTGGATGATGAGCGAACGTCCGCGGATATCGCCGACTTTCAGTCCTTGCACGATCATGATGTGGTCGGCGCGGCCCACGGCATTGACCATCAGTACGGGCAGATCGCCCAGATGCCCGTCGGCGGCATGTTCCGGCCCCAGGTGTTTGCCGGTCTTTTTCGGGTCAAAATGACCGCCGGCTTCCAGACCCGCCACCATTTTTCCGCCCTGACGCAGCGGACCGCAGTTCGGATTCTCGTGAATATGAAACCCGTGCGGTCCGGGCGGCAAGTCGCCCAGACGAGTGACGATTTCAAGTCCCTTGTCCGTGTCGGTAAACGTGACGGCGCCTATGGTCTGAAAAGCGCTGGTCAGCCCTATCTGGACCATGGACACGGTAATGGTTTCCGCTTTGGCTGAAAAGGCGGGACCTGCCGCCGCCAGTATAAATACCGCCGCTGACGCGGCGAAAAGGCGCAGTTTGCGTTTCATGGTAAATCCCCCTGATTATATTACGATTATTGATTTACTATATCATGTATGTATATTCGTGTATAGACTGTGCCGACAACAAGGCTGCCGGGCTGCCGCCAATGTACGCCCCTGAAAATCACCTTGCCGGATGCGGGGCGAGCGGGCATGATGAGCCATGCCGACCTTCGCGGACAACACAGCCCATCTGGCTCTGGGCGCGGACGGAGAAACGCGGGCGCTCCGCCATCTCAACGCCCTGGGCTTTCGCCTGCTTGCCCGCAACTGGCGTCCTTCGGGCGCGGCCCGCTCTCTGGAACTGGATCTGGTGGGCATGCTGGACGGCTTCCTGCTTTTTGTTGAAGTGAAAAGCCGACGAGACAGCGACCTGACGGAAGCAGGCCCCCTGGACAACTTCACGCAGGCCAAGCGGCGTAAAATCACCCGCGCGGCCGAGGCGTACCTGCATGAACACGCGCGCTGGAACACGCCCTGCCGCTTTGATCTGATCTGCGTCACATTTTTTTCCGGCCGGCAGCCGGAACTGGAACACTATGCCCATGTCATCGAAGGCATCCACATCGGAAACAGCTCCGCAAGCCGGACTGTGGGTCGTGGCCACACCGCTTGGCAACCCTGGTGATCTTTCTCCCAGAGCGCGGGAAATCATAGCCGGAGCGGACCTGGTCCTGGCGGAAGACACCCGCCGGTCCGGCCTGTTGCTGGCGCGTTGCGGCATTGCCGCCAAACGCTTTGTCAGCCTGTACGAGCACAACGAAGAAAAACGCCTACCCGGCGTTCTGGATGAACTGCGCGGCGGCGCCGTCGCGGCCCTGGTTTCCGACGCGGGCACCCCTTTGCTTTCCGACCCCGGATACCGTCTGGTCGCCGCCTGCCGGGCCGAGGGCATTACAGTGCGCCCCGTGCCCGGCCCTTCGGCCGTTCTGGCGGCTCTTTCCGCCAGCGGTCTGCCGCCCCAGCCCTTTGTCTTTCTGGGTTTTCCGCCCCGGTCCAAAGGCGACCAGGCGACCTTTTTCGCCCCCTATGCGCGGCTTGCCGCCACGCTTGTCTTTTTTGAGCGCAAAGACAGGCTGGGAGCGACACTGCGCAACGCGGCCGCCATATTGGGCCGGCGCGAAGGCTGCATTGCCAGGGAATTGACCAAGACTTACGAGGAGTTTATTGTCTTCAGCTTGGGCGAACCGCTGCCGGAACGAGAATTTTTGGGTGAAATCACCGTGGTGCTGGGGCCGCCGGCCACGGACGCGGCCACGCCGGAAGCGGAAGTGCGCGACCGCGCCCGCGCCATACGAAAGGGCGCGGCAGCCGGGCAAAAACCCAAGGAAATAGCCCGGCGCGTTCAGCTGGATGTAACGGGTTGGACGGTGAAAGACATTTACCGTTTGATACAGGACGAGGCGGAGTAACAAAGGCCATGCAGGGGGCTGCCCGGACACCTTTTCTGCGCGTCTTTTTGCGCAGCTATCTGGTGGGCGCCGCGTACAACACGCGGGGCCTGCAGAATATCGGCTTTATATACGCTCTGGAACCGGGTCTTTTCGCCATTCATCAAGACCCGAAAAAACTGCGCGAGGCGCGGGGGCGCTATATACAGCACCACAACTGCCACCCCTTCTGGGCTCCGCTCCTGGTCGGCATTTTTTTGCGCGTGGAATCGGACATAGCTCAGGGTTGCCTTGCCCCGTCCACGTTCACAGCTCTCAAAGACACCGCCACCAACACCCTGTCCGCCCTGGGCGATTCCGTCTTCGGCGGCACCATGCTTGTGACCTGGGCGCTCGCCTGCGCGCTGCTGATCGCCCTGGATCAGCCGGCCGCTGCCGCCGCCATCAGCCTTTTTCTCTTTCTGGCGCTGCAATTTTTTAAAATATGTACATTTGCAGCCGGGTTGCGCTATGGTCTTTCCGCTTTGCTCTGGCTGCGACGCTGGGATCTCATCAACTGGGGCGACAGGCTCAAGATGGTCAATGCGCTGTTGCTGACGCTTTTTCTGGCGCTGCTCCTGGCGCCGGACCGCTCGTTGCCGCGATGGGCGGCGGCAAGTTGCGCCGTTTGCCTGGCGGCCTGGCTTGCGGGCCGTCTGCATGTGTCCAGAATGGCCCTCGCTCTGACGGCAATGGCCGTCATCATTTTCATTTTGTAACCGACAGAGGAAAACCTCGTGCACGATATACGCGAAACAGCGCCGGGGGAGTTCGAAACCCGGGTGACCATCACCAGCGATCTGGGCATGCACGCGCGGCCCGCCGCTCTGGTCGCCCGGACAGCGCAGAACTATATCGCCGAATTGCGGCTTGCCGTTCAGGGGCAGGAGCAAAACCAGGAAGTTGACGCCAAAAGCATTCTCGATATCCTCTCTTTGGCCGCGGTCAAGGGCACCTCTCTGGTCATCCGGGGCAGGGGCAATGACGCGAGGGACGGCATAACGGCCATTGCGGCCCTGGTTTTGGCGCAATTTCGAGAAGGTGCATTATGACGAGCGTGGCTCTGCATGGGGTTGCGGTTTCCGCCGGCATTGCCGTGGGCAGGGCTTTTTTTCTGAACAGAAACATCAAGGCCCCCACGCAACAGCAGCGCATTCCCCCCAGCCTTTTCGCCGCGGAGGTCAAACGGCTGGAAGACGCCGTCCAGGCCACCAGACGGGAAATCCAGGAAGCCGAAAAGCGTGTGCCGGCCGAACTGCAGGACCAGGCGGGCATTCTGACGGCCCATCTGATGATCTGCAGTGATCCCAAACTGCTGGAATCCGCGCGCGACCGTATTTCGCAGCAGGGCTACAACGCCGAATGGGCCATCAGCGAGGCCGTGGACGATATCGCCAGGGCCTTCAACCAGATCGACGACGATTATATCCGCGAACGGGTCAACGACGTACGCGCCGTGGCCGCTCGCGTCATCGGGCACTTGCGGGGCGAAGCCCTGTCCTCGCTGCCGCAGGGCGAACGCGTCGTTCTTCTGGCGCACGATCTGACGCCGACAGATACCATGAACCTGTCGCCGGACACCGTTTTGTGTTTTGCCACCGAAGAAGGCGGCAGAACCGCCCACACCGGCATTCTGGCCCGCAGTCTGCAAATTCCCGCGGTGGTCGGGGTCAGCGGACTGGAAGAAAACGTGGCCGACGGCGACACCGTCATTCTCGACGCCCTGCGGGGCCTTTTGCTCGTCAACCCGGACCAGGGGGTGATAGGCAAATATGAAGCCCTGCAGAAAAAATTTGCGCAGTTTCAGCAGGCCGTCGCGGACAAAACCCTGTTGCCCGCCGAAACCCCCGAAGGGTTGCGCGTATGCGTGCGGGGCAATATCGAAAACGCGACTGAAGCCGCCCTTGTCAATAAAAATGGAGGCGAAGGCATCGGCCTGTACCGGACGGAATTCGGCTTCATCAGCCGTACCGTCCCTCCCTCGGAAAAAGAGCTGTACAAAGAATACGCCGATCTGCTTTCATCCATGGCTCCGCACAAGGTAACCTTCCGCACTCTTGACGTGGGCGCGGACAAGATGCTCTGGGCTCAGCGCTCGTTACAGGAAGCCAACCCGGCCCTGGGGCTGCGGGCCATACGCTTCTGCCTGCGCAACCAGTACATTTTCCGGCGGCAATTGCGGGCCATTTTGCGGGCCGGCATCCACGGCAACGCCGCGCTGATGTTTCCCATGATTTCCGGCGTGCGCGAACTGCGCCAGGCCAAAGCCATTCTGGGCGAGGTGCGCCAGGAACTGGAAGCCTCGAAAGAGCCCTTTGCCCACGACATTCCCGTGGGCATCATGATCGAGCTGCCCTCGGCGGTGCTTCTTGCCGACGCCCTGGCCAAGGAAGTGGACTTTTTCAGCATCGGCACCAACGACCTCATTCAATACTCTCTGGGCATCGACCGGGGGAATAAGCACGTGGCCTATCTGTACCAGCCGCTGCACCCGGCCATTATCCGGGCCATCAAATATGTGGCCGACATGGCCCACAAAGAAGGCATTTCCGTTTCCGTCTGCGGTGAAATGGCGTCCGACCCCTATTGCCTGCCCATCTTGATGGGCATGGGCATTGACGACTTTTCCATGGCGCCCCAGGCCATTCCCGGCATCAAGCATATCGTGCGCGGCATAGATCTTGAGGAGAGCCGCCAACTGCTGCGCCGGGCCGCATCCGCCGCGACCGTGGAAACCGTCAACAGAATAGCCAAACAAACCCTTTCCCAACGCTTTGCCGAAGAACTGCCGTTTTACGTCTCGGTTCTGGATACGGAAGAATACTCATGAGCAAAAAATCCTCTCCCAACCTCATTCTCCAGAACAAAAAAGCCAGACACTACTACGAACTGCTCGAATTTCTCGAAGCGGGCGTCGTGCTCAGCGGGTCCGAGGTCAAAAGCATCCGGGCCGGCAACGTCAGCTTTCACGACGCCTATGTGACTTTCCGGAACGGAGAAGCTTATCTGATGGGGGTGCGCATCGCGCCCTACGCCAATGCCGGTTACGCCCGGCACGAGCCGGACCGCGACAAGAAGCTGCTGCTGCACGGCCGGGAAATCACGGTACTGGAATCGCGCGTGAACCAGAAAGGCCTGACCGTCGTGCCCGTAAATCTGCACTTCAAAGCCGGCAAGATCAAGGTGGAGTTGGCCGTGGCCAGGGGCAAGAAGCTGCACGACCAGCGCGATGACCTGAAAGAAAAAGCCGAACGCATGGATTTGCAGCGCGAACTTTCGCGGCGTTCCGGCTGATTTGCCTCCTCCCCGCCAAAAACTCAGTCGCTCCCCGCCGGGCGGGGAGCGACTTTCAATCTCGCAACGGAATATGGTTATTTGTACGGCGGGATGGGCGTCTGCACCATTTTCAAAAACTTGTCGGTGGCGTAGGACCCGCTGCCCACTTTTTTCAGGTCATTCTGGTTGATGCTGCCGACCTTGGCGAAGAAGGCGGCGATTTCGGCCTGCCAGGACTGGGCCACG